>DASXUT010000001.1 GCA_036504675.1 Bacillota bacterium
TTCGGCGACGAGGAGCAGAAGCAGCGCCTCCTGCCGGCCCTGGCCGCCGGCGAGAGACTGGCCACCGTGGCCGTAACCGAGGCGGGAGGCGGTTCCGACCCCTCGGGCACGAAGACGACGGCCCGCTTCGAAAGCCGGCCGGAGGGCGACGGGTACGTCCTCGACGGGCGCAAGGTCTTCATCACCAATGCCCACCTAGCCGACGTCCAGGTGGTCCTGGCCAAGTCGAAGGAAGAGCCGGCCGAGTTCACGGCCTTCATCATCGAGCGGGGGATGCCCGGCTTCAAGCTCGGCCGGGAAGAGCACAAGCTGGGATTCGCCGGCTGTAACACCGGGGAGGTCATCCTGGACAAGTGTTTCGTGCCGGTCAGGAACCGGCTGGGGAAGGAAGGGGCGGGTCTCAAGGCCGCCCTCAAGGCCATCGGCGAGGCCGGCCGCTCGGGCATGGCCGGGGTCTCCCTGGGGATCATCCGGGCCTGCGTCGAGGCGGCGGGCAGCTATGCGGCCAAGCGGGAGGTGTCCGGCCGGCCGCTCAACCGCTATCAGGGAATCCAGTGGAAGCTGGCCGACCTGGTCACCGACCGCGACGCGGCCTCCCTGCTGGCCTACCGGGCCTGCTGGCTCAAGGATCAGGGCCAGCGGTGCGACGCCGAGATGGCGATGGCCAAGTACTTCGCCAGCGAGGCCGCTATCCGGGCGGCCAAACTGGCGGCCGAGGTCTTCGGCGGGTATGGCTACATGAAGGAGTTCCCGACCGAGCGCTACCTTCGGGACGCCCAGCTGACCATCCCCTCGGCGGGCACGTCCGACGTCATGCGGATGGTTATCGCCCGCGCGGCCAACCCCTGAACCGAGGAGGCTCCCGGATTGAACCCTCTGAACGTCATCCTCTTCGTCAAGCCCGTGCCGGACCCGCGGAAATCGCGCGGGTCCGCTGTCATTGACCCGGAGAAGAAGACCGTCCGTCGCCAGGGGGTCCCCCTGGTGGCCAACCCGGCCGACCGCTACGCCCTGGACACCGTGGTCAGACTGAAGGGCCGCGGGGTGGGCCGGGTGGTCACGGTGGGCATGGGTCCCCCGGACGCCGAGGGCGTCCTCCGGGAGACCCTGGCCCTCGGGGCCGACGTCGCCTATCTCTTGAGCGACCGAGCCATGGCCGGTTCCGACGCCCTGGCGACCGCCAGGGCGCTGGCCGCGGCCGCCCGGAAGGTCGGCTTCGACCTCATCCTGACCGGCGCGGAGAGCTCTGACGCCGGAACCGGGCAGGTCGGGCCGACCCTGGCCGGACTGCTCGGACTGCCCCACGTCCTTCATTGCGATGACCTGACCCTGGCCCTGGCGAGCCAGGGCGCGGACGGCGATGGCGGGCCGGCGGGGGACGCCGAGGGGCGCCCGCTGCGGGTCGGCTTCCGCCTGGGTGGGGAGAGGGGGGAGGCCGCCCTCGGCCTTCCGGCCCTGCTGACCTTCGACCGGCTCGACCGGCCCCTCAAGCCGGCCGGCTTCGCCGGGGTCGTCGCCGCCAGGTCCAAGCCATGCTCCGTTTGGGGCCTGGCCGACCTGGGCCTGCCGGCCGAGCAGGTGGGCCCGGCCGGGTCGCCGACGGTCGTCCGCGAAGTGCGGCCGGCCGCCCTTCAGAACCGGGCGACCATCCTCGACGGCGGCCCCGAGGCGGTCGCCGACAAGGTGCTGTCCATCTTGGCCGAGAAGGGGGTCATCTGACATGCCGGGCGACATCTGGGTCTGGCTCGGGCCGGAAGCGGACGGGTCGTCGGCGGCATCCCGTGAGGCCCTGGCCGTTGGAGCGGCGATGGCCGCCGTGACCGGGGGCCGACTCGACGTCCTGACCGTCGACGCTCCTCCCGGACTGGGGCTCTGGGGTCCCCGGGCGGCCGAGGCCGTCCGGGCCCGGCCGGAGCTGAGCGGGGAGGGCCAGCGGGTCGAGGCCATCCTCTTCCCGGATCGGCCCGAGTCGGCCGACTTGGCCGCCACCCTGGCCGCCACTCTGGGGTGCGGCCTGGTCTCGCACTGCGCCCGGGTCGAGAGGCCGGGACAGGAATGGCTTTTCTGCGTCCCGGCCTTCGGTGGGCTGGCGGCCATCGTCTGTCAGGGCCGGCCCCCCGCCCTGGTGGGATTGTCGACGGGGGCGCGGTACCACGGACCCGGGGGCGACGCCGCCGACGCGCAGTCGCGGATCGATGGGGCCTTCGGCCGGCCGATCCGCCTCGAACTCCCGGCGGCCGGGCCGGACGACCCGGTGGTCCTCGACGAACCCGCCGGCGACCGGGCGGCGACGGCCAAGGACGGCGGGGCGGCGGCCGAGCTGAGTTCGGCGAGACTGGTCGTGGCCGGCGGGGCCGGGGCCGGTGACCCCGAGGGCTGGCGCCTCGTATCCGACCTGGCGGAGTCCCTCGGGGCCGGGCTGGGGGCCACCAGACCGGCCGTCGATGAAGGCTGGGCCCCGGCCGAGGTGATGATCGGGCAGAGCGGGCGGCGCGTCAAACCCGCCGCCTACGTGACCTTGGGGATTTCCGGGGACCTCCAGCACCTGGTCGGGGTGGGGGAGGAGACCACCGTCGTGGCCGTCAACAGCGATCCGGCGGCGCCCATCCTCGGGCGGGCGGATTATGCCGTCGTCGCCGATCTTAAGGAGTTCCTGCCAGTCCTCATCGACCGGGCCCGCCGGCGCCGGGAGACCAAGGGCCCGTCCGCTTAGCTGGCCTGGGCGAAGCGGGGGCCGAAAGACCGAATCGAGGATCGGGCGCAAGAGAGCCCCGCCGGGCGATCGTTCAGGATCGCTCGGCGGGGCTGATCGTTCTGTGGACTACCTGATCGATTCCCAGATGGTGTTGAAGACGAAGGGCAGGTCGCCCTGGGTCTGGAAGCGATAGGTCAGGTCGGGGCCGGCCAGGACGACGCGGCCCTGGCCGACCGTCGTCTCGCAGACGGCGGCCTTGCCGGAGAGCTTCTTGTCCTTGTCGTCGAGGAAGCCCGACTGCAGCGGGGAGTCGAAGTAGCTGGCCAGGACGTTGCCCTGATCGACCACGAAGGCGTGGTTGTTCTCGTAGAAGACCGACTCCTGGGGGTCGAAGCCGTAGGTCCAGGGGAGCCCCTGGGTGACCCGGACGGCGAGGACCGAGCCGGGGACGTTGACCCCCTTGAGGTCGACCAACTTGACGCCGGGGGTCAGGCCCTGCTCGACGACGAAGGCCGAGCCCTTGCCATAGGCCAGGAGGGTCCCGCCGGCCTTGACGAAGTCGCCCAGGCGGGCGGCGCCGTCCTTGCCGACCCCGCCCCGGTACTCTTCCGGCAGCTTGGCCGAGCCGTCCAGGATGTTGCTGGATTTGATGTCCGGGATGATGATCACATCGTACTTGGATAGATCGCCGGTCTTGATCGCCGTGTTGTCCAACCAGTCATAGGCGAAGCCGTAGTAGTCGAGGGTGTAGCGGGTCCAGCCCTCGCGCATCGTGTCGGTCCAGCTGTGATAGAGGCCGATCTTGGGGGCGCGGAGGTCTTTGAAGGTTCCCGAGGGTTGGGCGGCCGTGGCGTGGACGTCCAACCCGTACTTCAGGGCCAACTGGTTGAGGTCGGATGAGGTGGTGCCCTGGATCTTGAAGGTGCCCGCCGGATAGGCCTGCCCCCCGACGGTGAAGTCCTGCTTGGCCCAGCTCACCTTGGCCCCCTTGGCCCACAGCTCGTTGAGGGCCTTGGCGACGTAGTTGTTGCTGCTGTGCTCAACCAGGTAGAACGGGGCGTCGGTGGCGGCGAGGGTGCTGACCGGGACGGCCTTCTGGGTCACCGGGACGAGGGCGACGGACTGGATGGCCTTGTCCCCGATGGCCACGGTCTCGACGTCCTGCAAGAGGCCGACCGTCCAGCCGGTCACGTCATAGGGGGCGCCGTAGTAGGCCGGGTAGTCCTGCTTCTCGAGGAGGGTCTTGGCCATCGCCCGGTAGGGCTGGTTGAGGAGGACGAAATAGCTGCCCGGGTCGTAGGTCCGCCCCTCGATGGTCAGCGGGGTGAAGGACTGCTTGACTTCGATCCCCTGTTTCAAGAATAGGTTGACCAGGTCGACCGGGGCCAGGGGATCCTCTTGGCCGGCCGGGAGGACGTAGGCGTAAGGCGCTTCCTTGCTGCCCGCCTCCACGGCCTGCTTGCCCTTGAGGTAGAAGTGACGGAGGGCGACGTCCTTTTCGATGGCCGTGAGTTTGAGGCACAGCCACACCCCGGTGCCCTGGTAGTCGATGTTGTCGCGGAGCCGCCAGACCGCGCCCTTCCAGGGCATCGGCTGGAACCAGTGGTTCTCCTTCTCGAGGGCCTTGGGGCCGCTGGTGTCCGGGTTGGCCCCGAAGCCGCCGTTGGTCTCGAAGATCATCCCCTGCCCGTTATGGAGGGTCGTATACTCGTCGTTGTAACCCGGGTAGAAGTTGTCGTAGCGAGTGGCCACGACCACCCCGGCCATCCCGCGGGCGGTCATCTCGGCCAGCATGTAGCCGCCGTACTTGATCCAGTCGGCGCGGGTGATGGCGGTGATGTTCGGGTCATCCGGATCGGCCGCCGGGGTGGCGAACATCCGGGCCGGGCCGGTCTGGTGCAGGTCGTGGTAGAACTGGGGGTGGAAGAGCGCCCGAGCGGCCGCGTTCTGGGCGTCCTCGGCCAGGGCGAGCATGATCCAGTCGCGGTTGTTGTCGTGGCTGACGTACTTGCCCGTGTATGGCGGGCGTTCGGTCATCCCCGAGTCCTTGTACTTGTTGTACCACTCGGTGAAGGTGTCATGGCCGTCGGGGGAGACCGACGGGTCGAGGACGACGATGACGTTGTCGAGGATCTGCCTGGTCTCGGCGTCGTTGCCCGTGGCCAGCTTGTAAGCGAGTTCCATGACCATTTCGGAGCTGCCGACTTCGGGCGAGTGGATGTTGGCGCAGACCCAGTAGATCGGCTTACCCTTGGCGATCAGCCGATCGGCCTCCTCCGCGCTCAGCCCGCGGGGATCGGCCAGGCTGGCCGAGATGTCCTGATACTCCTTGAGGTTCTTCAGGTTGTCCTCTGAGGAGACGACGGCCACGATCATCGGCCGTCCCAAGGTCGTCGCGCCGTAGCGCATGACCTGAACCCGGTCGGAGGCCTTGTCCAGCTGGTCGAAGTAGTCGACGATCTTGGCCCACTCGGTCAGGTGATAGTCCGCCCCGATGGAGTAACCAAGCACGCTTTCGGGGGTCGGAACGGCCGCCTGGGCCAGCGCCGGCTGGCCAAGGACGAGGACCAGCGCGAAG
>DASXUT010000002.1 GCA_036504675.1 Bacillota bacterium
AATTGAGGGCCGCTTGACGGACTTAGGCCTGCCCATTGCAGGGGCGTGAGGAATAGAAGTAGCCGTCCCCATCATGAAGCGCGGCATCGTTTCAGCCAGCCATGACCAGCAGGGTCCAATGAGCCCGCCCTTCACTGAAACCCGTGGCCTTGAAGTAACGCACAACCTTGCGAGGGGCAAGAATGTCCTTTCTATGCAGGACATGAAAGCGAAAAAGACCGGGAGTTCCCGGCCTCTTTCTGATCGCCCCTCCTAGCCCCTACCCGATGCGGCCTTTAGCCAGACACCAAGGGGCCATGGTAGGCTGTAACCGAGAGGGTTCTCTCTATGACCCCCAAACCGTCGTATTGCGTATGGTTCGACCAATGGAAACAACAAGGAGCGCTCTGTGGCGCTCCTTTGCTGTCCCGTTCCATCTCGCTTGATGCCTTAACCGCTAGCTAGCCTTGGTCTACTCGCCCGGGAGGACAACGTTGCAGCGCGGGGGATAAGGCCCCGGCTCGGGAGTCGGGTCTGCGAAAGCTGTGCCTACGCTCAGCGCCAGCAGTACTACCGCCAACGCCAGGGCAACGCAGATCCTCTTAAGAACCCTCTTCAAGCATGCTCCCCTCCTTTCAACCACTTCATCATCAGACGCTCAGCGGGAATGAGGTCGGTAGGCGAACCGTGGTTCCTAAAAACCACGATTGCCTTCCGAAGGCTCTGCATGGCCTTTCTCTGCTGTCCTTGGGACGCGTGCCACTCCGCATCAAGCATGGTCATCCTGCCCAGCTCCACCATGTCCTTCGAGAGAGTTGCATACTCCCAAGCTTTATCTCTGGCCATGGGGTACCTGTCGAAATCCTTGAGACAAAGATAAGTCCTGGCGAGCTCATGATAAGTATGACAGAGATACAGGGCGTTGTCAGGAAGTCTCTTGTCAGCCAGGATTCCGGTAAGCAATCTGAGGCTCTCTTCATGCAGGCCCATCTTGTTGTAGACGCAAGCGAGGTTACCGGAGGCGAGGAATATCAGGGCATTTTGGTCAAGCGATTCGAAAATCCCTAGGGCTCGCTCCGTCAGCTTCAGAGCTTTCGGATAATCTCCCTGCTGAAAGTAGTTAAGACCGAGACCGACATTGGCGTAACCAACCTGAATCATGTTGTCTTCTTTCATCGACAGGCTTAGATAAATCCTGTAGTACTTCTCAGCCCTGTCCATGGACCAGAGGTTTCTGTAAATCCTAGCTAGTGCACCCCAGAAATAAGCCCTCTTCTCATAATCCTGCTTCTCAAGAACCCTGAGACCTTTCCACATGTAGTAGGCGGCGGCCCTGAAATGTTTAGCTTTTATGCAGAATAAGCCCGCAAGGGTGAGACTCCTGGACCTTCCGAACCTGTTTCCCACCACTTCGTAGAGGTCGGCTGCCCTAAGGGCTTTCTGGACTGCTCGCCTGTACCGGCGGGCGTCCTTCAGCCTCTCGGATTCCTTCAGTATTTCGCCGGCTCTGTCCGATACCGTTCTTAGATCTTCTTCACTTAGTGCGAAGCATTCGTCGTTGGTGGGGAAGGCCATCGACTCACCCTCCTCGACAGACAACGAGCGCATTCGAAACACCCGTTTCTCCAGACCGATTTTCTTCCTTAACCTTCGACGTATTGGCGTAAATTACCTCCTAACTTGGAAGATATTGCCGAAAGACGCCGCCCCCGGCAGCGGCGTAGAGGCTTAGCCGAGCTACATCCGGCAATGTTCGACCTGTCCGTCTTTCAGACGCCCCGCCTGGGCCACCCCAAGGCCGACCGGTCAAACTCAAGGAGGGCAGACCCAAATGGGCTCCCCGAGCGGGTGCCGGCCGCGGCCCATCGGCCTTTCCTCCCTCCTCGTGACAAGGGGATAGCCGCCAAAGCGTCGAAGAGAATAGCCCTATGACCTCAGATGATATGTTACTTCTGGGCCCCGAGGCTGGGGTCAAGGGGGCCGGGTAATGCAAAGACGACATTTCGTGATCCTGATCCTGCTGACCGCGGTTGGCGCGTCGGTCGTGGCCGGCTTTTTCCTTGGGCCCAGGGACGGCCTGCGCGGCCTCGGCGTCGACACGGTGGGAATCGTCTATATCGACGGCGAGATCAGCGGCGGGGCCAGCACCAGCGGCCTCTTTGGCGGGACCCTGGGTTCTGACAACGTTATCGCCTATCTGAAGGAAGCCCGCGAAAACCCGCTGGTCAAGGCGGTCGTCCTGAGGGTCAACAGCCCGGGGGGGAGCGCCGCCGCCGCGCAGGAGATCTCCAATGAGGTCGCCAAGCTCAGGGCCGACGGCAAGAAGGTCGTCACCTCGATGGGCGACGTGGCCGCCTCCGGCGCCTACTGGGTGGCTTCGGGCACCGACCTGATCATCGCTGACCCGGCGACCTTGACCGGCAGCATCGGGGTGATCATGGAGGTCCAGAACGTCCAGGAGCTCTACAAGAAGCTCGGCATCGACGTGAATGTGATCAAGAGCGCCCCGATGAAGGACATTGGTTCGAGCACCAGACCGATGACCCCGGAAGAGCGGGCCTTGCTCCAAACCATGGTCAACGACATCTTCGACCAGTTCGTCATCCAGGTGTCCGACGGTCGCAAGCTATCCCGGGAAGCCGTCTTGGGGTTGGCCGACGGGCGGGTCTTCACCGGCCGGCAGGCCAAGAGCTACGGCCTCATCGACGGCTTCGGGAACTTCCACGACGCCATTGATCAGGCGGTCAGGCTGGCCGGTATCAGGGGAAGGTACTCGGTCAAGGAGTATGGGGTGACCTCGCCGTGGGCCTGGCTGACCGGGCCCCAGGGGATCCTGAGGCAATTGCTCGGCCGGGTGACCATCGTCGGACCGAACGGTCAAGGGCTCATCAACCTCGCGCCGGACCTCGGTGGCAACAGCGTTCCGGGGAGCGGGCATTGAGCGACTTCGGCCAATTCGGGTCAGGAAGGGTGGCCCCGCCTTTGAACGAAGACAAGACCGAACAGCAGGGTCCCGTCATCCCGGAGGCTCCACCCGGCCCCGATCCCAAGGTAGGCGGGGCACCCGCGCGCCGCGGGCCCGACTTCCTCGAGCTGGTTTACGGCATCCTCTTCTCCCCCCGAAAGACCTTCCGTGAGCTGGCCGAGGCGCCGCCCGTCGGCCAGGCGGTGGCCGTCTTCCTGGCGGTCAACATCGTCTCGACCACCCTGATGACCATATCCCTCGGGTCGAGGCTGTCGGCCACGGCCTTTGGTCTGGCCCCGGCAGCCTTCGTCTTCGCCGGTCTGGTCCTCGGGCTCATCGACTGGTTCGTCGTCACCGCCGTGTTCCACCTGGTGGCCGAGATGCTGGGCGGCAAGGGCCGCGGCCTGAGCCTGTTCTACCTGGTCGCCCTGGCCAACCTGCCGCGGCTGATCAACGCCCCCCTGATGCTCCTGACCTTCACCCCGGCCCGGACCCTGGAGGTCCTCCTCAGCCTGGCCGTCACCATTTGGGTGGCCGTCTTGTATATCATCGCCGTGGCCGAGGTCCATCACATCACCAGCGGCCAAGCCACGGTAACCGTGGTTCTGCCGATGGCCGCGGTCTTCGCGGTCGTCGCCGCCCTGATCATCGCCTTCGCCGGGTTGGCGGCTCTGATACTGCCGATGATCCCCGGCGGCCTGCCACTGCTCCCACAGCTATAGGGATTAGGAGGCTACCTTTGGATGCCGGTCAAGAAACCAACTGAGCGGGTCAAGACCGGGCCGGCCAAGCGAAGCGCCGACCGCCCGGTACAGATCACCGATACCACCCTCCGCGACGGCCACCAGTCGCTCCTGGCGACCCGCATGCGGACGGAAGACATGCTCCCGATCGCCGATAGGATGGACCGGGTGGGCTTTTCCTCCCTCGAGGTCTGGGGCGGGGCGACCTTCGATTCCTGCCTGCGCTTCCTGAACGAGGACCCTTGGGACCGGCTGCGGGTCCTCCGCAAGGTCTTCAAACGCACCAAGCTGCAGATGCTTCTGCGCGGGCAGAACCTGGTCGGCTACAAGCACTATCCGGACGACGTCGTCGAAGCCTTCGTCAAGGCGGCGGTCGGGAACGGCGTCGACATCCTTCGCATCTTCGACGCCCTGAACGACGTGCGCAACATGGAGAAGGCCATGGCCGCGGGGAAGAAGGCCGGGGCCCACATCCAGGGGACCATCTCCTACACCATCAGCCCCGTTCACGACGTGGAGCACCAGGTCAAGATGGCCGAGCAGTTGGCCGACCTGGGGGCCGACTCGATCTGCATCAAGGACATGGCCGGGATCCTCACCCCATCGGCCGCCGTCGACCTCGTCACCGCGCTCAAGCGGTCGGTCGGGCTGCCGGTCCAGGTCCACTGCCACTACACCTCGGGGATGGCCTCGATGACCTACCTAAAGGCGATCGAGGCCGGCGCCGACGTCATCGACACGGCCATCTCCTCGCTGGCCCTGGGCACCTCGCAGCCGGCGACCGAGACGATGGTTGCCGCCCTGGCCGGGACCCCCTATGACACCGGTCTGGACCTCGGCCTCCTGTCCGAGATAGCCGAGCACTTCAAGGCCGTTCGCGCCAAGTACGGCCAGTTCGACGTGGCCGGGAGCATGGTCGACACCAACGTCCTGATGTACCAGATCCCCGGCGGGATGATCTCCAATTTCGTCTCCCAACTCAAACAGCAGAACGCCCTCGATCGGCTGCCCGACGTCCTTCGAGAGGTCCCGCGGGTCCGCCAGGACCTCGGCTACCCGCCCCTGGTCACCCCGACCAGCCAGATCGTCGGCACCCAGGCCGTCCTCAACGTCCTCATGGGCGAACGTTACAAGATGGTGGCCAACGAGGTCAAGGCCTACGCCAGGGGGCTCTATGGGCGCCCTCCGGGGAAGGTCGATCCGGCCATCCGGCGGAAGATCATCGGCGATGAGAAGCCCATCACCCACCGTCCGGCCGACGACCTGCCGCCCGGCCTCGAGGAGGCCAAGAAAGAAATCGCCCCCCTCATGGAACAAGAGGAGGACGTCCTGTCTTACGCGCTCTTCCCGCCGGTGGCCAAGAAGTTCTTCGAGGAGCGGATGGCCGCCCGCACCGGGACCGATCAGGACCTCGTCGAGCAGGCGAGGAAGGAGAGCAAGCTGGGGTACTATCCGGTCTAGTCAGGTCTGATCAGGACGGTCCAATCTGTTCAGGGCCCCGCGTCCGGGAACCGGGCGGCCAGTCGTTCGGGCGTGTCGTCCATCGAGAGGATGAACCGCTTGACCTTGAACCGATCATCGCCCGGCCGCTCGAACCCCTCGTCGATGGTCAGGCCGAGCTTGTAGCCGGCCTCGGCGGCCAGCGCGTCGAGCTCGGGGGTGTGACGTCCATACGGGTAGGCCAGGGCCAGCACCGGCTGGCCCGTTTCCATTTCGATGAGCCCCTTGACCCCGACCAGGTCGGTCAGGACGGCCTCGCGCGGCCGGGACAGGGTGGCCGGGGTGCCGTCCGGGGCCAGCTGATGAAGGTCGTAGGTGTGAGACTGGAAGTCGATGGTCCCGTCCTTGGCCATCTCGCGGACCTCGTCCCAAGTCAGGTAGGTGAGGACGCCGGGGTCGAAGGGGCCGGCCGGCCCGTCCCGGACGACCCGGCCGATGAGGCCGATGGAGGCGTGGAAGCCATGCCTCTTCAGGATCGGGTAGGCGTAGACGTAATTGCTCTCATAGCCGTCATCAAAGGTGATCACCAGCGGCTTCGCCGGGAGCTGCCCGGGGGCGCGCCCCTTGATGATCCGGGCCTGGCTTGGGGCGAGGACGCTCAAGATGCGCGCCAAGGGGGAGCGGCCGGGGACTTTCGGAGCGGCTTCGGCCCGGGTCGTCCCGCTCAGGTAGGCATACAGGTCGGCCAGGGCGATGGTCTCATAGCCGTGGCCTTTAAACCAGGTCAACTGCTCCTCGAACCGCTCGGGAGAGACCGTGTTGTGCGGGTTGATGATCTGATCGGCCGGCGCCAGGTGATGATAGACGAGGACGACCACGTGCCGCGGGGGCTCGGGCTCCGGGGCACCGGCTCCGTCCAGGGATCGGAGGACGAGGCCCGAGCCCAGGAAAACGGCGATGGCCACGGCCACGACCAGAAACGCGGCGATGGCCCGCCCGAACGCCGTGCCGCGCCGGCCCGCGCCCGCCAGACCGCGGCCGCCGGAAGAGGACTTGAGCGCCTCACGCCAGAAATCTGTCGAGGGTCTGGGCAAGAGATAGACCTCCAGGAGGGTCTTCGCGATGCTGAAAGCAGGTCATTGCTCGGGAAATTAAGATGCTCCGAGACGGCCTTCGTCCTTCCGCCGAGCGCCCTCGGCGCCTATCTTGTCCTCAACCGGCTCGTCCCATTGTCGACGACCACCTTGATTCGCGCGGAGCAGGGTCACATCCTTCGCCGGCCGAGCGAGATATTGGTGGAAATCGAAGTCGACCCGGCCTCGCTGGATGGCCAGGGTCGCCGCGGGTTCGCGAGGTCCGGGTCGGCGGGAGAAGACGGAGGGTCAGGTCACAGGCCCGGCGCTTTCGGCGCGCTCGGCGTCGCCAGCACCTCGACGTAGCTGACGATTCCGCCCTCTCCGGTGACGACGCGCACCCGCGAACCGGGCTTCAAGTCGAGGACAAAGATGGCCTTGCCGGCGGCGTAAAGGGACGGGTTCAGGGCCAGCCCCTTGGCGGCGCCGCCCGCGCCGGACGGGGCCCCGTCCTCCAGGACGTAGATGGTGCCCGGCTCTCCGGCTTCCACCTTGGTCAGGGTGCCCTCGAGTTCCGAACGGTCAATGGCCGTTCTGGTCCGGTCGTCAATCCGACCGGCCAGGGCGGCCATCTCGCTTCTGCGGACCGGGTCATTGGGCCGCATGGTGTTGTCGCCGTAACCGGTCAGGATGCCGTTCTTCAAGGCGTACACCAGATACCCGCGGGCCCAGGCCGGGATGCGGGCGTCGTCGGCGAAGGCCGTCTTTTCCCCGGCCATCCCCCGGGCCGACTGCTCGGCCTCGGCCCCCAGGCCGCGGACCAACATCACCGCCACCTCGGCACGGGTGGCCCGGTCGCTCGGCCGGAAGCGGGCCTCGCGGAGATTGACCAGGCCGTGGGCGTAGGCCGCAGCCACGTAGCCCCGGGCCCAGTCGGCGATGGAGGAGAAATCGGCATAGGGGACGTCCGCCGCCCCGGCCGTTTGGGCCTTGACCTTCGCTTCGTCCTCGAACCCAAGGACCCGGTCGACCATCGCCACCGCCTCATCGCGCCGGACCTGCCGATCGGGGGCGAAGGTGCCGTCGGCGAAGCCCCTGATGATCCCCTTGAAGTTCATCCGTTCGATGATCGCCTTGGCCCAGATGTCGATGTCGGGCAGCTTGGTCAGATAGATCGGCGGGGAGGAGGACGGCTGGCTGAGGGCGTAGGCCGGATCACTGACCAACTTCAGGCCGTCGGCCGCGACCGCGTTCGCGGGGTCCGCCACCAAGACCTCGGTGAAGGCCTTCAGGGCCTCGTGACGCCGATACGCCCGAGCGTAAGCGAAGCCCGTATGGACGAGCGGGTCGGCGCCCCGGTCGAGGCTGCCGGCCGCCGAGTCGGTCAGGAGATAGCTCCTGGCCCCTTCAGCCAGCCCAAGCAGGCCTTGGACTGATCGCTGAAGGGTGGCCGAGTCGCCGGTCTGGGTGGCGGACCGCAAGGCCATCAGATACGTCGTGCCGGCCAGGTAGTCGTCACCGGCGCTCAGGGCCCGCTCGGCGTCGGCCAGGTTAAGTGAGGCCAGCGAGGGCGAGGTGGCCGATGAGCCGCCCGTCGCCGTCGCCGCCCCAGCCCCGGCACCCGCGGCCAGCTTGACCGGTATCGTCCACTTGGTCATCAACGTGGTGTCACTGAGCTGGCCCGTGGCCACCAGGACCGAGTAGAGCCCCTGCCCGGACGGGAAGCCCGCTTCCACCGGGAGGTCCACGGTGCCCCGAAACGAGCCGTCCGAAGCCCGCTTCGCGGGGGCGTACCCCAGTTGCTTGCCACTGGGATCGTTGACGAAGAGCCCGATATAGGGGTCCGACGAGTACCCGGTCATGGTCAGGCTGCTGGAATCGGTCACCACGGCGACCATATCAGCCGTGACCGCCCGGCCGGCCGGGACATAAGTCGGCGACCACGGGTCGCCAGGTTGGTCGACGACCACCGTCGTCGGGGTAATTGCCCCCGATGCCGGTTCGTAATAGATACGATAGGTCCCGTCGCCGCCCTCCAGGTTCAGGCCGTAGGCGCCGAGCGTCCCGCCGGTCGGCACCGCCGCCCGCAGGTTCACCCGGGTGTAGTTCTTGCGGTTGGGGTCAATCAAGTAGTCCCAG
>DASXUT010000003.1 GCA_036504675.1 Bacillota bacterium
CGCTCCTCCTCGCTTGACCTTGATCTTGCCGTCAAGTCCATCGTAAGGGAGCGGGGGATGGCTCGCTATGACCCAGGTCACACCGGGCTGTGATGTCGTCGAGCCGGCCGCCCGAATTGTTGATCTTCGTCAATGCCCAAGGAGCCACGGCGGGTCAAGGTGGAATCAAAGGAGGGAGTCGGATGAAGAAGGACCTGACCTGGAAGGTGAGGGGTACCGGGATCGCCCTGATGGGCCTGACGGCCGTCTTCACCCTGCTGGGTGGCGTGGGCACGGTCTGCGTCGCCTGGGGCGCCGAGAAGTGGAAGCCCTTCGCCGGGCTGGTTCCCTACAAGCCGATCTACCAATGGGCCACGGTCGTCACGCTCCTGGCCGGGCTGGCCGGAATGATCATCACCTACGCTCTGCTCCGTGGGGAGAAGTGGTCCTATGTCGGCGCCCTGACGACCCTGGTGGTCGGCCCCCGGTCTGGGCCGGGTCGATCCACCTCGTCGATGGCTTCAACCTGGCCAACGTGATCCACATCCCGCTGACCGTGGGCGGCGTGGCCATGGCCGCGGGCGGACGGGTCGCCGAGGGAAGGGGGCCACTCCAATGATGGAAGGCCTCAAGCACATGGATGGCCTGTCCCAGATGCTGATGGCCATCTTCTTCGTGATCATGACCTATCGGGCGACCACCCAACCGTCCAAGCCGCAGAACGTCCTCTGGTTTGCCGGGACGATGGTCTTCGCGCCAATCGTCGACATGACCGTCAACAAGGGTAGCTTCCACTCCCTCTGGGGTGCCCCTGGGGACGATCCTCACGGCCGCGTCAGGGTACGTGCTCTGGGCCGTGCCGTTGAAGAAGATGGTCCTCGACGCGACCATGCAACCGGTGGTCACCTTTACCCTGCTCTTTTCGGGCTGCTCGGCCTGATGCTCGGGTTCACCCTCAACCCGCGGTGGCTGGGAAGCGACCCGACCGTCCGGAACGTCTCCAAGGCGACGGCCGTCTCGGCCTGAACGACCCGCCTTCCGCCCCGCCCCCTCCGAAATCCATCCCCAACCCTGAGGCCGGCCGCCCTGGCCGGCCTGGCCTTTTCACCCGGGGGACGCGAGCCCGACAGGTCCCCGGCCGGGCCTGCCGAATACCCCTATAGACTGCGGCCGCCCGGCTTCGGGGCCGGGCGGGGGAGGCCTGCCGATGAGCCGCTGGACGTTGCTGCGCACCCGCACCATCTACCACAACCCCATCGCCACGCTGGTCGAGGAGTGCCGGCAGGACCCGCGAAGCAGGAACGAAGTCCCCTTCTTCGTCCTCAAGTTCCCCGACTGGGTCAACGTCGTGCCGGTGACCGAGGATGGGCACGTCGTCCTCGTCCGCCAGTACCGAGCCGGGATGAACGCGGCGACGCTCGAAATCCCCGGGGGGACCCTCGATGAGGGGGAGACCGACCCGGCCGAAGCGGCCCGCCGCGAGCTCTTGGAAGAGACCGGCCATGCCGCCCAGGAGTTCATCTACCTTGGCCGGGTCGTCCCCAATCCGGCCATCCAGGGCAACTTCTGTCACTTCTACCTGGCCCCCGGAGCTCGTCGGGTGGGGCCGCAGCACCTCGACCCGACCGAGGAGATCAGCCTCGAGGTGGTGAAGATCGAGGACGTCCGTCGGATGATCGCCGACGGCGAGATCGTCCATGCCCTGGGCATCCTGGGGTTGCTCTACGCGCTCAAGTACCTGGAGGCCGAGGAGAAACCCGACCGCTGATCGGCCAGGTCCCGGTGGACTGGTTCTTCAGCCTCCCGCCATTAGCCCACCCGGCCGTCGCGAACCGACGCCGGGTTTTAGTGTGTCCGTTGGCTGTAAAAGATTTGACATTAGGGCGCGGCGAATGTAAAATCTTTTACAGGGAATATATTGTTCCAATAGAGGAGCAAGCCGGACTGATGAATGAACCCCTGGACCTCTCCGAAGCCGGCGAGATTTTTCCGGTCATAAGGGAGCTGGTGGTTACCGGTAATCCCCAGTGCTCTCGCAAGGTGAACGAGGCCATTGACCGAGGCGAACTCACCGTGAGGGACCTGAAGCAGTGCATGATAACGGCGCGGGGGATTCACAAGGCGGAGAAAGACGACCTGGGGATGGCCCTTGACGGCCGGAAGTACTTCATTATTGGGCGGGGCTCTTACGGCCAGAGGGTGTATACCTGCGGACGCATCTTCCTGACCCCAGAGGGCCATCGGGCCTACTTCTTCATCACGGCCCATGAGGCCAACGAGAAAGACTAAATGGAGGAATCAAGAGTGTCCTTGCCAACCTTCGGCTATCCATGCCAGGAATGCGGGCAGGGGATCGTTGAGCCCAAAGTCCGCCCCAAATACGAAACCAAGATTCACGGCCATCCTTTTGTGGTAGAGAATGCCGTAATTGGCGTGTGCAATAAGTGCGACGCCGAGCATTTCTCTTCAGCGGAGAGAGAACGCTGGGAGCAGCTATTTGAGGAAAGCCACAGACACCTTTACCTGAGCCCTGGGCAGATTCGTGAACTGCGGCAGTCTTTGGGCCTGACCACTGAGCAGTTCGCTCAGCTCATCGGCAGCACCAGGCAGTCCATCTACAATTGGGAGCTTCCCAACCGGAAGTCCAACCAGTCCAGGACCGCGGACTTGCTGTTTAGACTCGTTTCGGAAAGTTGGCAGACGGGGAAGGTGGAGGTCATTGCTTTCCTGACTCAACGGGCCAAGGAGTGGGGGCATGAGCTGCATCTTCAGGGGGGAAATGAGGGGGATACGACTTTCTGGCTTAAGGTACAGTGTTCCCCTCTCAAGGAGGAAACCCCAGCGTACGCGAAGCTGGCCGCCGATTCCGGGGGTGACCGGATGATCCGTGTCCTGCGGGATGCTTCTGGTCGGGCTTGTGGGGAGATTAGCTACGATTTCGCGGAAGGCGCCTTGGCAGTAGAGCTGTATGACGGTCATGGAGACAGGCCAGTGGATATGGAGGTTGTGTACACCGACGGGGCAAGGAATACGGTGCCCGGCCTTGACCTATCAACCGGCCGTTCAACATTCCTGAAAGGTGTCTCCCCAAAGACCTTAGATCATATCGCTAAGATCGGTCTACACCGTCGTTTGAGGTCAAGATGATGGCCACGACTAACATCGAAATCAGGAATCTGGAGTTGAAGATTACCAGGTCCCTATCTTCCTCACCGCGGCCCATGCCCACGCGGCCCTCTTCGGCGTCTACGGGATGTTCGCCATCGCTCTCCTCCTGTATGTGCTGCGAAACCTGGCGGGTAAGGGAGCCTGGGGGGAGCGGCTGCCGCCGGTGGCCTTCTGGGGCCTCAACGCCGGCCTCGCCGGGATGCGGCTTCTGGGCCGCCCGCGACCCCGGGTTCTACCGGACCCCGTCTTCATCGTCTTGGGCGCCGTACCCATCGCCTGGCTGGCGATCCGGGTCTTCCTGGGGTTGGGTGGCCGCGCGGCGGTAAAGCGGGGCCGGCCCGAGGCATTGAGACAGTGAGGTGGAGTTCGCCTGGTTCGGTGACGCCCGGTCAATAAAGAGAGGCTCCGGCTGACCACTCAGCCGGAGCCTCCTTACGGGCCCTTACTAGACTGGCCCTTACCAGCCCGTTCAACGTCACACCCGAGGCGTGTCCTCGTCGAGGATCCGTCTCTCGCCTTCCAGCTTGCGCAGGCCGCTGATCTCCTGGGTCGTCTCGACCGTCCCCAGGTAGTTCCCGGCCTTGTCGCGGACGGGGAAGTAGCGGATGGAGATGAACTTGCCGTGGTACTCGAACCAGAAGTCGGCCGCCTCGCGCCGACCGGCCCGGAAGTCGTCGATGATCCTTTGGACCCGGTCGACGCTCTTGGGCGGGTGGCAGCGCTGGACCTTGCGGCCGATGTCGGTCTTGGCTCGGGCGAAGATCCGACCTTCGCGGGGGAGGTTGAAGTAAGCCAGCTTGTCCTCGGCGTCGACCAAGGAGACGTCGACGGGCAGCGCGTCCAGTAGGTTCAGCAGCGTCTCGGCCGGCAGGTCCTCGAAGAGGTCGGTCGAGGAATAACGGCTCTTCTCGTCGCGCCGGCTTCCGTCCGGGTTCTCACTCATCGCTCAGGACCTCCTTGGGAAGTTCGAAATAGCCGAGGTCGTCGCACTCCTGCTTGATCTCCCGCCAGTCGGTCTCGCTCAGGAGGCGCAGGGCCACCGGGTAGAGGACCCGTTGCTCCTTGGTCGAGTGCTGGATGAATTGCTCCGTCAGGGCAATCCACAGCCCGCTCAGGCGATCGATGTAGCCCTTGAAGCCGACGTCGGGCGGCGGTTCGGCCACCAGCTTCTCGATGTCGCGACGCATGTCCTTCATCCGGGAGTGCTCCTCCCACATGACCGCCGGAGGCTCCTCGATACCGTACTTCTCGAGGACCGGGAAGAGCGTGTTCTCCTGACGCGTGTCGTGGTTCTCGGCCTCGCGAAGCCTGGCCACCACTTGCCGCAACCGCCCAAGGGCGGCGCCGGCCTCATCGAAACCGGCCTTCCCGGAGGCCTCCCCGATCAACGCCTGCCCCTCGTCGAGCCAGAGGAGGATGGCGTCCTGATCCTTGGTGAAACGCCACAGGGGATGGCCCTTGGGGACGTCGATCTTGGCCTGGTCGAGGGTCTCCCGAAACAGCTCCAGGTGGATCTCGCAGGCATTCATCAGGTCGTGCGTGGTCAGGCCTTCCTTGGCCAGCTCGGCCTCGGCGGCGGCGATGATCACCGGGTCGGCCTCTCGGAGGAGCTCCTTGAACCTGGCCTTGAGCGGGCCCACGTCATCGGCCGTCGTCAGCCGCTTGACGATCGCCTTGATCTCTTCCTTGACCTTCTCCGAGTGGTCCGGCCCCGCGGCCGCCCCCTGCCGCAGTTCGGTCTCGGCTTCCGACAGCCTGGCCCGGAGCTCCTCGTAGGTCATCCCGCCGCGCTGGGCGATCTTGGCCATCGACGTCCGAGGAGCCATCAGCCCGCGGACCGTGGCGTTGCCAAGCAGGCCGTAGCTTGGGGAAAGACGGGTCAACACGGGCAAGAGGCCGGGGTATTGCTTCATCGCTTCAGCCAGTGTCGTCTGCTTCTTGAGGTCGAGCACCGGAACCCTCCTTCCGATTTCGCCGTTGCCAGGCTTGCCGGCCGAAGCTAGGATGCCCGGCGGCCGTCGCGCTACTTCGCCGCCGTCCACCTCCCTCAGACCAGTTCCTCCAGGGTCCGCACATCGATGAGCAGTTCGCCGGCCTCGCCGGCGATGATCCCGTCGCGCCGGAACTCGCCGAGAATCCGGCTGACCGTCTCCCGTGAGACCCCGGCCATGTTGGCCAGGTCTTGCTGGGACAGCTCGAGGCGGAGGAGGCGCCGGTGCCCCTGGTCGACGCCGATCTGCCCGGCCAAACGCAGAAGGATCCGTCCGACCCGGCTGGGGGCGGTCATCAGGCCGAGGTCCCTGACCTGTTCTTGGAGCCCGCGGATGCGGCGCTCCATCACGGCCAGCAGCCCCATGGTGAGCTGGGGGTGCTCAGTCAGCAGGGCCGAGAAGTCCTTTCGGCCGACCAGGCCCAGGCAGGTGGCGCCGACGGTGGTCGCCGTCGCCGGCGCCGGCCCCCCGTCGAGGAAGCCGACGTGGGGGAAGAAGTCTCCATTGGTGAGGACGCTGACGATCTGTTCGCGCCCCTCGGCGTCGGTCCGGGCCGCCTTGACCATCCCCGACTTGACGAAGTAGACCGCCTCGACCGGATCCCCCTCGGCGAAGACGTACATCCCGTCGCGGTACCTGCGTTCACGGACCAGCGCTCCAAGGGCGGCCAGGTCGGCCTGGGTGAGGTCGGAGAAGAGAGGGAAGGAGCGAAGGTCATCGTCCACGGCCGGGTCTCCTTTCAGGTGGGCAGGGTGAAGGAAAAGGTCGCTCCGCGCCCGGCCTCGCTCTCCACCCAGATCCGCCCACCGTGGGCCTGGACGAGCATCTTGGCGATGTACAGGCCGAGGCCGAGGCCGTCGACCTGCCCGGCCGACGTCGGTGAGCGGTAGAACCTTTCGAAGATATGGTCCACGTCTTCGGCGGTGATGCCCGGCCCTTGATCGGTCACCGAGATGACCACCTCGGACAGGGCTCTCCTGGCTCGAAGGGTGATGACCGTCGAGGGCGGGGAGTATTTCACCGCGTTGGTCAGGAGGTTGGTCAGGACCCGCTCGAGCGAGCCCGGATCGGCCTGGACCGGGGCCAAGTCAAAGGGCACGTCGAGATCGAACCGGTCGGGGCCGCCCTCCCCGGCCATCCGGTCGACCACATCGAGGGCGAAGGAGGCCAGATAGATGGGTTGCTTATCGAGGTGACGCTGCCCGACCTCCAGGCGCGCCGAGTCAACCAGGTCCTGGATCATCGAGGCCATCCGCCGGCCGGCCTGCTCGATGGCCCGGACGCTGCGGATCAGGCGGGCCGGCTCGGCCTGCCCGTCGATCAGTCTCTCGAGGAGCTGGGCGTGCCCCTGGATGGCACTGAGCGGTGAGCGGAGGTCGTGGGAGATGGTCCTTACGAAATCATCCCGCTGTTCCTGCAACTGGCGGATGGGGGTGATGTCGGTGAAGCTGACGACCACTCCGATGAACTCCCCGTCGGGAGTTCGGATCGGCGCGGCACTGGTCGAGAGCCAGACCACCCGATCATCCGGAGCTCGGTGCCAAGTGACCACGCCGGCCGCCGCGCCGCCCTTGAGGGCATCCCAACTGAGCAGCCCTTCGAGGGCCACCGAACGACCGTCGGCCGTGGTCGGATGCATCCGGGCCAGGTGCTCTATCAGGACTTGGCCGGAGTCGGCCGGCGAGACCCCGGTCAGCCGTTCGGCCAGCGGATTGACCAGGACGACTTTCCGGTCGGGGGCGAAGATGATCAGGCCGTCGGCCACGGAGTTGATCGTCGCCTCGAGTTCGGCGGCCTTCTCGGTGATTGCCGCCAGCAGCCGCTCCCGCTCGCTTCCGGCCGTCCACTCGGCGGTGATGTCCCTGACGGTCATGACGAGGAGGGCCTTCTCGCCGGCCGAGTTGCGGACGATGTTGCCGTTGCAGCTCAAGGCCCGGACGGCGCCGGTGGCCGGGTTGCGAACCCGCATCCGGAAGTCGCTCACCGTCTCGTTCCTGAGCAGCCGGCTGAACGGCCAGGCGTCGATGGGGAGAGGCCGCCCGTCGAGGTGGTTCACCTCATACCGGTCCATGTAGTAGCTGATGGGCCGCAGAGCTTCCTCCGGCGTCGCCAAACCGGCGATCCGGGCCAGGGCCGCGTTGGCCCTGGTGACCCGCCCGTTCACGTCCATGACCATGAGCCCCTCATCCAGGCTGTCGACGAGGGCTTCGAGTTCGGCCAGTCCGGCTTCGAGACGCCCGGCCAGGTCCTCGGCCTTCTTCTGAGCCCTGACTTGGGGAGAGACGTCGGTCACCACGATCAGGATGGCCTCGACCAATCCCAACTGGTCGGGGATGGGGACGCAGTCGATGTCACAGTAGACCGGCTCCTCCCCGGTGGGGGAGCTCAGGCAATGAGCCAGGCGATGGGGTTGGCCGGTCCGGTAGATCTCGTCCAGCTTTGGCGCGTCGGACTTGACCATCGAGGGAAAGATTTCCCGCAGCGGCTTCCCGACCGGGAGGTCCTCGGGCACCCCGGGCAATCGCCGCAGGGCCGAGTTCACCAGCGTCAACCGGTGGTCGGACCCTCTGACGACGATGATCCCGGCCGCCGTGTGCTCGATCAACTTCTCCAGGAAGACCTCCTGGCGGCGGATGGTCCGGTTGGCCCGCGACTGCTCGCTGGCGATGACGGCCAGGCGCGCGGCGAGGAGGGCGGCGGTGAGCACGGGCACCGCCAAGAGCCCCGCGGCCGTAAGGGCCTTCCCCCACAGGCCGGCCCAAAAGCTCGTCGGGGCTATTCCGACAAGGACTCTCCAGGGGGCCAGGGCGGTCGAGGAAAAGCCGCCAAGCCTGGTCACCCCGTCGGAGAAAGGCCCGGTCCAAGTACCGCTGTCCTTGACCCTGATGCGTTCCCAGGCCGGACCAAGCGGGGTCGCCAGGACACTCTCACCGACCCATCGCTCCGGGGTTTCAGAGCGGGCGATGACTCTCCCGTCCGGGTCGATGACCACGGCTACGCTGTTCTCGGGCAAACGGGCCCGGGTTATCAGCTGGTGGATCGGCAGCATCTCGAAGGTCGCCGCCACCGTCCCACTGACCCGGCCGTCCGCTCCGCGGGTCGAGTGGG
>DASXUT010000004.1 GCA_036504675.1 Bacillota bacterium
GACCGACCCGGACTCCGTCCCTGGCGGCCCGCTTTCTGGCCCGGTCGAGCATGCCCGGACTGATATCGATGGCCTTCACTCTGGCCTCCACCGGGTAATGGGGGAAGTTGGCGCCCGCGCCGACCCCCAGTTCGAAGAGCCAGGCCCAAAGGTCGTAACGACGCTGAACGTGATCCAGCCGCCGGAGACGGGTCGGTCGATCCACCGGCCCGCGGTGGTCAGGGGTCAATCCGGCCCCTCCCCCCGGCGCAGCCGGATGATCCCTTCGCTCCACACCGGGACCACGGGGATCGAATCGAGAAGGGCACAGTAGTCGAGGTCGGCCGCGAAACCCAAGGACTGCAGATCCTGGCCGTGGTGGATCCGCCGGAGGGCTTCGGCCGGCCGGCCGCGGTAGTGGCTGGCGATGGCCAGGGTGGCCCAACTGAGGTCGTCGTAGTCAGCCTCGAGGTCATAGCCGTCCAGATCGGCCGCCTCGGGCAGGGCTTCGAGGATCAACCCCGCGGCCAGGGCATCCTCAAGGGAGAAGCTGCCCCGGGTGCCGGCGCAGATGATCACCAGGTCCCGACCCTCAGCGATGACCGCCCGGGCGACGGCCCCGGCGTTGAGGACCGCTCCCATGAAGACCCTGGCGGCGGTCGAGGCGGCATGGACGGCCCTCGTCCCGTTGGTCGTGGTCAGGATGATGGTCTTGCCGGCGACCACGTCGGGAGTGTATTCGCGAGGTGAGTTGCCGAGGTCGAAGCCGGGGATGAGGACGGCCTTGCGTTCGCCCCCCAGGAGGACCCGCCCCCCGGGCATCGTTCGGGCCAGGGCCCGGGCTTCTTCGGGGGTGAGGACGGGGATGACCCCGTGGGCCCCGGCCGCCAGCGCGGCCACGATCGTGCTGGTCGCTCGAAGGACGTCGATGACCACGGCGGTCAGACTGGGCAGAGCCGGGTCGCCGGCACGGTCGGCGGCCTCTTCGGCGGTTCCCCAGACGGCTACTTTCAGTTGCAGACGGTGAGGCCGCTCAGGGTTGTGGCCCCTCCGACCGGTGATCGATTCAGCCAATCATCGTCACTCACTTTCGTCTGAGGGCTGCAGGGGCGCCGGGCTCCGGCCGGGCAGGACTCTTCCCTGCTACCGGCGAAATGCCCCGGCGAAGGGCGAAGGGGGACGGTCATGCGCGGCCACCGCTTCAGGCATCTGCTTTCCAAACAGAACAGCGTCGACTTCGCCCGGCTCGAGCCGGGGGACATCGTCCTGTGCGCCAACCCGCACGACGCCTCGCTCCTGCGAACTTTTCTCTTCTGGTCGCACGCCGGCCTCTACACCGGCCTTCCTGAAGCGGCCAAGGCCTTCGTCGACGCGGTCGATCTGCCGGTCCGACGCCGGAGCGAGCGCCGGCTCCCCTGGCAAAGGGTGCGCTTCACAAGCAAGCGTATGTACCTATCATACGTCGATATTCTGGTCCTTCGTGTGGACTGCTCGAAGGAAAAACGGGAAGCAGCCGCCGCCTTCGCCGTGGCCCAGGTCGGCAAGCCCTTCCCTCGTCACCTCTTCAGGACCTTCTTCCGGCTCCATGACCAGACTGCCTTCACCTGCACGTCCCTGGTTTATCATGCCTACCGCGGGCAGGGCGTGGACCTGTCCCCCCGAATCCTCCTCGGCCGGACCATCCCCTGGCCTTCATCCCTGGCCCGGCACCCCCGAATCGAGGAGGTCGCCCGGGGGACGCGCTGGCGCCCGATCCCCCTGTCCGTTCGCAATTGGCGCCCGATCATCCAGCGCCTGTGGTTCCGTTACGTCATCCGGACGCAGATCATCCTCAATCTGAAGCCGAGCCGGCCCGCTCCGGAGCCGGGCGAGGCGCCCCGATGAAACGCCTCGGCCAGTCGGAGACCCGGCGCCTGTCCGGAGGATAGGCCAGAAAAACCAATCCGGCAAGGAAGAAGAAGAACCCGGCCGCGGGGCCCATCAGGTAGATCCCGGCCGGGTTTTGCATGCTGTAGCCGAAGCGGCCAAAGAGCCATCCCAGGACAGCCGTGGAGACGGCCATGGCCGCGTTCTGTAGGATGTTCTGGACGCCGTAGTACATAGCCTCTCGGCGTTTGCCGGTGACCAGCTCGTCGAAGTCGATGCAGTCCGAGATGAGCGGGTTGGGTAGCATGTAGAGGGCCGACAGGGGCACGCCGACAGCGGCCATCAGGGCCAGGCCCTGGACCATCGGGGAGAACGGCAGAGGTACCCGCCCGACCAGGAAGAACAGTGGAAAGAGGGCGGCGATGGCCAGGATGGCCCAGGTGTAGAGGCGCTTCTTGCCGACCCTGGGGGCCAGCTTGGACATCAGCGGGAAGCAAGCCACAGCCGTCGCCAGGTGAGCTCCGAGGAACAGCCCGACCGACCCCTCGGACTGCTTGAGGACCACGGTGACGTAATACGGGAGCCCGCCCATGACGGCGTTAAAGCCGACGTAGAAGAGGGCCATGTTCAGCTCATAGGCCAGGAACGGACCGTTCGTGAAGGTCTTCAGGAGCATGTCCCAAAAGCCCATCCCAACCGCGTCCCGGGCGGTCTTGGGGGTCTCCCTTATGGTCAGGAACGGAAGGTAGATGAGGACCAGGGCGACCGCCCCCATGGCCCAGGCCATCCCCCTGAACCCAAACCGCTCGATCAGCAAGCCCGAGCCCACGGCGGCGATGGCCGTGGTGACCATGGCGAAAAAGGCCCCCCAGGTCGAGACGCCGATCCGTTCATCATCGGTGCGGGCGATCTCGGGCAGGAGGGCCATCAGCGGGTTGAAGACCGCGGTGTAGAAAACAAAGAACGCGTTGATAACCATCGCGAAGTAGATGGTGTTGGCCAGGCTCACCTGGCCATGGGGCGGAGTCCAGAGGAGCCAGTAGATAATCACCATCGGCAGGCCGAGGCCCAGGACATAGGGCATCCGACGTCCGAAGCGTCCGGTCGTCCGATCGCTGAGGAAGGCCACGGGCAGGTCGGCCAGGGCATCGACGATCCGGCCGAGGAGCAGGATGGCGGTGAAGGCGGCGATGGGGATGAGCGGCGTGCCACCCTTCCCCGGCGGCGGGGCGTAGAAGTACATCACCCACGTGACGACCGTGGTGTTCAGCAGGAGCCCGGAACTCGTCCCGGCGGCGTAGGTGATCATTTGGATCGGTCGCAGGGGCCGACGGGAGGTCCGGGACAGGGTCTGGTCGTCCCTCATGGGGTCACCCCTTTCCCGCCGGAGTTCTTCGCCGCCGACGCCCCCCACCCCTTCAGCGGGGGGGGGTTTGTCCAGGATGGGCGCCTCCTAACTACGACGTTTGGCGGCAATCGCGGTGAAGGCGGCGAGGAGGACGCCCGCCGCGATGAACATGCCGACGGCCCCAAGTAGCTGACCGAACACCAAGAGGGCCAAGCCGGCCAGGGTCATCAGGCCGTTGGTCCACAGATCGACCCCGGCCATCTCCCCCCCGCCCATCTTCCAGACGAAGTGGAGGTGGCTGACGTAACGCACGGCGAGAAGGATGACTAGTAATGGAGCCAGCGGTGACGCCCAGAGGTCGCCGTTTCCGTTCCTCAGGCCGTCCCACAGCCAGAGGGCCACGCCGACCAAGGAGACGACGTTGAGGGTCAACGAAGCGCTCTTCTGGTCGGCCGCGATGGCCCGTTCGTCGGCGGCGACGGTCCCGCTTCGACGGGCCCGCCAGGCGGTCCAGGCGAGGGCCCCGAGCACGGCGACGACGGCGGCGCCGATGGCGATGAGGTAGGTCAAGATGGTTGGGTTCATTGTTTGCCTCCTTCAGATGTCGGAGAGCTAGGCCCGGATCCGGCTCGGCCATCGGGCGAGACGCGCGGCCGGGTGTAGCCGGTGGCCCAGAAGACTATGGTGAGAACAACCGAACTGATGAGCATATACCAAGCTCCAGCGATTTGTCCAGTAAAGAGGAGGCCCAGGGCGACGGCGGCCATTAGCAGCGTCGTCCAGGGTCGGTCGCCAAGGATGTCCCCACCGCCCATTCGCCAGGCGAAGAAGGCGCGGCTGGCCAGGAAAGCGACAAAGAAGGTGGCGATGAGGGGCGTCAATGGCGAACGCCATGGGCCGGTCCGTAGCGACGAACCTTCCCACGGACGGAGATCGATGATCCAAAGGATGAAGGCGGCGGTGACGACCACCCAAAGCGTGGCTTCGGAGCTTCGAAAGCGAATCTCCTTGGTGCGCTCGTCTGGCGCCTCGCTGAAGCCTCGCTTCCGCCAGCCGGTAACGATGATCGATAGGGCGGCGGCCGAACCAATAGCCGCTCCCAACAGTTCTGGCCAGTGTCCAGCCCAACCTTCCATCAGCCCTTCCTCCCCTTCGGGCCGTATTCGAAGATGCCCTCGATCGGGCGACTGAAGAATCTCGCCAACTTGAAGGCTAGCTCCAGAGTGGGGTTATACTTGTCGTTCTCGATGGCGTTGATCGTCTGGCGGGTCACCCCGACCTCGGCGGCCAGCTGATCCTGGGTCAGCCCGTCCGCGTCGCGCAGTTCCCTGATGTAGTTCTTCAGATGGGTCACCCCCGCCGTTGGTGTCAAAAGTTCTTTACACCCATATCCTATCCAACCCCGATCTTCTTGTCAAGACTTCTTTACATCGCCCCGGCTCGTTCCGGCCCCGGGCGAGTCCGTCCTCATCGTCGAGGAGGTCGATACGGGCGGCCGAATACGGAAGAAGGGTGACCGTAGCTTGGTCCCCTTCCCCGCTATGACATCCAAACTATGAAGTTGGTCATGCACCCGGACCGGACCGGCAAGCACGCACCGGCCTAAAGCTTGAGACTGATCGTCAACCCGTCACCGATGGGTAGAATCGTGCTATACAGCCTCGGGTCGGCGAAGACGATCTGATTATAGCGATGGACCGGGTCGCTGAGAGCTGCTGGCACCCCCATTGGCTTGAACGAGGCGTCATCGGCGACCACCAGGCCACCCGGCCTGACCAGGGCGATGCACCGTTCGAGCATCTCCGGGTAGAGGGCCTTGTCGGAGTCCTGGAGGATGAGGTCGAAGGGGCCGGCCAGCCGTTCGGCGACCTCTTTGGCGTCCCCCCGGATCAGGTCGACGTAGCCGGACAGGCCGGCGGCGGCCAGGTTCTTCTGGGTCTCGGCGTACAGGTCGGGCCTGAGCTCGATCGAGGTCAGGTGGCCACCCGTGGCCTTGACGGCGGTCGCCAGCCAGACCGTCGAATAACCGAGGCAGGTACCGAACTCGAGGACCCGCTTGGCGTTTGCCATCCTGATCAACAGGCCGAGGAGGCGGCCGACATCCGGGCCGATGGTCGGTTGGATGTCCTCGCGGGCCTCATCCTGCTCGGCGATGGCCCGCAAGTATGGGTGGTCGAGTCTGACGAAGTCATGGATGTAAGTCAGCTTGTCCAATTGTCCCACCTCGTTGCCGCACATGCAGGACGGCGTATGGTAAGCTTTGACTCCACGAGTGTCTCGGGGTCAGTATGCCATGGCCGAACCAAGGTCGGTTCTCAATGTCACTGATTGGGCCAACAGGAACGGATCCCATCATTGCACTGCTTTGGATTGAGGTGGCGAGCGGTGTCGAATATTGTCATTCAATTCCAAACTTTTATTGGCAGGAAATTGGTAGTAGGGGCATAATATACCAACTGGTCCCAAATTGTTATATCAAGGAGGACTGCGTATGCGTCTTGTGGCAAGAAGAGTCGGAGTGCTCTTGACTTTCGCTTTGCTGCTTGCTACCCTTTCGGCGTCTCCCGTCGTGGCCCAAGGCGTACCCCCAGAGTCGGGCGTCTACATCCAAAAGTCTCTGCAGTTCTTCGATGTCAGCGCGACCGAGATTCCGATTGGAGCCGTGGTCGCCAACTTCGCAGGCAACCAGTCTACAGTCATAAGGGTCAAAGTAAGCGTTGGACCTTCGAGTGTTCAACAAGTAGGCACGTGGCGCGCCCTTGAGGTTGGGCAAACGTTCTCGGATCGGCCATCCTTCGAACGTGCTTGGGAAGCCCATCAGTCTCCGGGTACAAAAGTCGGTTCGGTCTCCGCTTTGGCAAAATCAGTAAACGAACTACTTCTCTCTTCAAGCAGCAAGTTTGACTCCATATGCATAAATGTACCCAAACCAGTTGGAGCAAAGCCTGGGGATAAGTACGCAGTAGCCGTCGAAGCTACTCTTGACTCGGGGCAGACCATGACATCTACTGCAACAGCCGTGGCTCAATCCGTCAACGCCCCCTCCGGCTGGATTCTTGGGGATACTCACATACACTCGACATACTCGGATGGCATACAGCTATCCGATATCAGAACACGGGCAACGAGCCTGGGGCACTCCTTCACCTATGTTACCGACCACATCGATCTCATTAGGTCTGGTGCCGGGTGGCTCAACTACTATCTCAATGTTTCCAACGCTTCCGTGCTCCCGTATGTGATGGTACCTGGCCTTGAAGTCACCTGTAGTGATGCAAATGGCGATGGGAAATACGACGGCGACGCACTGGGGTATGGGCTGCCGTCGGATCGTGATCCGGTGAATGTCCAGAACAAGAGCCAGGGATGTGCCCTAACGGTCAGCAGTATCCAGGACTATGGTGGATTTGCCTCCGCCGGTGTGGCTCACCCCAGTGGCAACCCTTCATGGGCATACAAAGGGACGGGCTATAAGAGCGTCCAGACCCTCGGCGACCCGTTCACCAACGGCGATAGTCAGCCATTTTGGACGGACTCGATAGGGACTTATCCCAACTCCTGCAGGCCGGCGGCCACAGCTGGCTCGGATCTGCACTACTCTTGGCAGTCAATGGGCCCTGCCACATGGTTGTACTCGCCCGGCTGGTCTTCTGCGACAACGGTAAGCGCCAAGCAGAGCGCTGTTTCACAGGCCCTCTTTGAGGGCAAGAGTGCAGCCACGGAAGAAGCAGACCTGGCCCATTTTCTCCTGGGAGGCCAATACCCTGGCGCAGACATTTTCGCTGCAGCTGGCACTACGGCCTACTACAGTGTCTATCTCTATGCTCCCAACAACGGCTATCAGGTTCAGATGACCTGGGACTTCTACCGCGGGCTAACCCGCATAAACGGAGGTACGACCCCCGTCCTATCAAGCGGATCAAGCTATTCCTGGGCCAACCTAGCTACGACCGCGCAGTCGGGAAGGTATGGCTATTATCTTGTCGTGCGGTTCGATTATCTGAGCGGGGGAACCGTGGTGTTCTCGAACACAGCGTATTGCGGTCCCAGCTACATACACCAGTAGAGCTGTCGACCGGATTTTGCGCGGGCTTGATGGCAAGCTCTTCCGTCTTGACCGGGAGAGCTTGCCGATTGTTGGCAGTAACCGGACACCGTCGTCCCGGAAGCACAAAGCCCCGGGAGTAACCGACAACCATATTCGATCGTCTAGAACAAAAGGAACCCACGTGACATCGAAGAATATGGGGACTTGGACATGTGCCGTGGTGCCTGGTTCCGGCAAATCCGATGGGGAAGGAATCCATTTGAGCTTTCAGAGAGGATATGGCGCCGAGGGGCGCTAGGCAGGTGGTGGCCTTGAGGAGACGGCTCCGACTCGCGACCCTAGTCGCCAGCGTCGGCGCAGCCGGGGCGATGGTGTGGCTGGCGCATAGGCAACCACCCGTCGTCTTGGGGCCACAGTTCCGACTGCTGTGCTTGGGCATCGGCACGTTCATATGGCCGTCGGTGCTCTCCCCCTGGCTCGGGCGCTTGCCCAGGCGGTGGCGACCGTGGCTGGCCTGGATTGCTGTGCCTTTGGCCTTCTGGATCCAGGGTGAGCCTCTTGTTGGGTTCG
Organism: Bacillota bacterium; assembly: GCA_036504675.1. Taxonomy (NCBI): domain Bacteria; kingdom Bacillati; phylum Bacillota; species Bacillota bacterium. Next base: position 7,812 of record DASXUT010000004.1, read on the forward strand.
TACACGGGTTCCCAGTGCCGAACACTGGCCTCTTCCTTTTTATCATCACGGCGGGGGTCATGGCTTCAATCATGGCGGAACTCGCCGCCGGCCAGTTGGTTCGCGGTATGTATTGGTGGCTGCCCAGCGTGGCGCTGCTTGTAGCCATCGCCGCGCAGGTCCTGACGGGGTTCTCAGTGACCAGGGTCATCGGCGCAGCACCCGGGAAGGTGCTTGTCAAGGATCTGACCCTGGCCGAGACAAGCATGATCAGCGGCGTACCCCCCACGGAGCGGCACCTTGAGGGCTTTTCACGGGACAATGTCATCTTCGTTTTCGCCGAAGACACCGTTGTCCGCTGGACTGAAACCGATGGTTTCAAGACCCGGCATCTGCCCCTTCGAGCCGGCGGACTGGAAGTCCGGGTTGATGGGGAGCGCTTCTACCTCTTGGAGAAGAGCACGGGGCGGATAAGGTGTCTTGATCCTGATGGCCGCATCCTCTGGGAAACGGCAGAGCTCGGATCGGCAAATCAGGTTGTGTGGACGGAGGGCAACGTTTGGCTCTTAGGCTACCCCGCCGCCACGGTGCAGCCTGACCAGGTGAGGGTGCGACTGTCGGCGGTCTCTCTTGCAGACGGGGTTTGGGGAATCTTTGAGGTCAAGCCGCCCGAGGGAACCCGGTGGTCCCCACCGACGCCCTTCGTAGAGTGGGCCTACCTGGCGGCGTGCGGGAACACCGCTGCCGTCGTGGGCTTCGCCTTTCCAATCGACGGGCCGGGAAGCCAGACTGAACCCCGTGCCTTCGCCGTCAAAGCCAACCTCCATGGGATCTCACCAAGGGAGACGGACCTCTCGCCGTTGCCGGTTCGGGCAACTGCTCTGCCGGAGGTCGGACGGAGTCCCCTAGGGGTTTTCGAGGACACCCTCATCTACATCGGTGAGCAGCTCTATCTTGCGGCCTACGACCTTAACAGTGGGAACCAGTTGTGGTCTCAGCCCTTGCCGAGCAGACTCGCCGAAGCCGAACTCCACCTGACCCCGTCTGAGGTGGTTCTGAGCGGCCAGCAAAGCTCCTCAGCCGGAACAGCAGACTCCAGCGCAGTCCGCCGTGGGCTGTTGGTCGGCTATGACCTGAGGTCGGGTAAGGAGGCCTTCGTCCACGAATTCCCGGAAGAAGCGGTTCGCGCTGAACCAGTCGGGCATGATCTTGTTGTCATCGGAGACGAAGGGACTGTGACAAGGATTGGGCTCGGGGGACGAGTAGAATGGACCCAGCAACTTGGTCCGGGCTGCCGGCTCCTCTGGATGAGCAAAGCCACAGACCAGCTGGCCCTATTCGAGCCGGAATCGCGCAAGGCCCCGGCGGTGCTGCGCCTCTCCGATGGAGCCATCCTATCCAGGCAAAGCAATGTCGTCAATAGCTTTGACTACCTTCTCAGTGACCGGACGCTCGTTAGGCTTCGCAGCCCCGGTGCGCCGCGTCAAATGGTCCTCTTGGTGAAGGGGGACGACGTTCAGATCCTGGACTTGCTGAAGCAGACGAACTCGGTTCTGACGACTTCCAGTGCCATTCTGGCGGTCGGCGCGGAGGGGTCAGAGATCACTTTCTACCTATTGCGGCCCGCCCGTCAATAGCGGATGTTTACTCTGGCAGCCATTTCCAGCCAAGAGGCTCGACCCCAAGGGGGCGAGCCTCTTCTTTGACCTCGTTCAGGGATTCGGTCTTCGCACCGAGTCCGGTGCAAGTCTTCGTCTCAGTTCGGCCCAAGCGGCAGTGGGCCGGTGACCCCGTTCCGCGCGGCCACTTCCCGCATGGCCCGGTCGAGCCGGTCCATGGCCGCCGGCGGTGGCGGTGAGCCGGGATGCTTATCCAGGATGTCGTGGGCGATGCGCAGGGCCGCGGAATACGTGTCGAGGCTGCCGGCCTCCTGCCAGCCGCGGCGGTCATGGCGATCGAAGGCCGCGCTGGGCAGGTCGATCTCCTTGCGGTACCAGCGCCGGGTGTGAGCCAGGCTTAGGAAGTAGCCCCCCGGGCCGGCCGCCTTGATGACGTCCACGGCGAGCGTCTCGGGGTTCACCTCGACCCCGCGGAGGGCCCGGTAGATCTGGCCGCAGATGTCGTTGTCGATGACCAGCTTGGCCAGACTGATGGTGTTGACGAAGTCGATCAGCCCGGGGCCGGAGATGATGTTGACCCCGGCCAACGCGGCGAGCATCCCGGACAGGGCCGTCTCCGCCCCCGACTGGGCATCGACCATCTTGCTGTCGCTCAGGGCGGCGTAGGTGTGGGTCGGAAGCCCATAGTACTTGCCCATCTGGGCCGAGGCCATGCCGATGAGGGTGGCCTCGACGGCCGAGAGCGGCGTCGTCCCGAAGCGCATGTCGAAGACGACCGGGGCTCCGCCCCAGACGACTTTGGCCCCCTCCTTGGCGCACTCGGTCAGGACCACCCCGGCCAGGGTCTCGGCGGTGTGCTGGACCACGGAACCGGCGATGGTGGCCGGGGAGGCCGCGCCGGGCATGGGCATGGAGACGAACTCGATGGGCAGGCCGGCCCTGGCCCCATCGATGATGTTGTGGGCGGCCAGATTGGCGAACTTGAGGGGCGGCGACGGGCAGACGTCAAAGACCGCGCGGGGTTTCTTGGCCAACTCCTCCGGACTGCCGGCGACGGCCGCCAGGACGTCCTTCATGTCGTGCAGCCCCTGGACCGAGAAGGCCCCGGTGACGATGGGCTTCTTCGAAGCCCGGAGGATGATGTACAGACGATAGGTGTCGGCGATCTCGTTCGGGGCATCGTGACAGACGATGGCCGTAGCCTGCGTCCCGATGTGCGGCAGGGCGTCGGTCAGGCGGACGACCTGGTCGAGGTCGGCGGCCGTGGAGTCGCGGGCGGTCACCCCGTCGTCCTCGAGGAAGCGAACGGCACAGGAGCCCGGGTCGAAATGAACGCGATTACCGCCGATCAGCGCGGCCGGCCGGCCGGCCCCGTCGTACAGCTGGAACTGCTCCGGCGCGGCGATGATGGCTTTCTCGACCATGGAGGCAGAGATCTTGGCGATCTTCCGCCCGGCGTCGATCTCGGCCCCGTTGGCGGCCAGCAGATCGAGAGCGGAGTTCGAATCGATGAATACGCCCGTCTCCGCGAGGACCTTGATGGCGGCCTCGTGGACCTGCAGCACCTGGTCATGGGTGAAGGGTCCGAGCAGCGGGACTTGTGACAGGTCGAACTTGCCCATCGTCGCTACCTCCCCGTCGTCGGCATGATCGTCCCCATTCCGCGGGATCATCCACCAATCGAAGCAAGAACCATGCCCGAGGGCCTGCATCAGCCCCAAGTGGCTCCGGCCGGCGCCGGCGGCGCCGGGCTCGCCCTCTGGCGGACGAAAAACCGGCGGATGACCAAATCCCGGCAGCTGATTCAGCCCCAGTCGGCCAGCCGGCCGATCCTACTGGCGGGGGGCGAACTTGGCCGTGATCACCTCTGGGTCGATGGCCACCACCGCACAAGACCCGACCTTGCGGTCGGGGATCGGCCCGGCCATTCCGTACCGTTTGACGATCGCCTTCAAGGCCTCGAGTTTCTCCGGGCCGTCAGGTACCTCGCGGGCCCGCCCGAAGATGACGACGCTGCGGTAGCCGACCCCGGCCTCGCAGGGATCATCGCAGTGGTTGAGGCCCAGGTAGTCCAAGGCTTCGAAGCAGACCCTCGGCTCACGCCTAAGGTTGTCGAGCTTGTCCCCCTCCAGGGCGCTGTGCCAATAGACCTTCCCATTCACCCAGGCGAAGGTCAGCGGGACCACGTACGGGTAACCGTCGGCGCCCACCGTCCCCAAATGGCCCACGGGTGCGCTCCGTAGGACCTCCTCGCCCACCTCCGGCCCAGCCGCCCTGATGGTCCTCCGGATCTTGCCCCTCATCCCCGAGATCCCCCTCCCAGGTTGACGGCGGCCGGGTGGACCGCCTCCTCCGGACTTCGACATCGGCGCCGGGAATCCCCCCAGGAGCCTCCTGACCACGGCTCTATCCGGCCAGATAATGGAAAAGCCACCGCCCCGCAGGGCGGTGGCAGCCCTCTCCGGGCGGCCATATCCTGTAGAGAGCAGCCTTTTTGACGGAGCGGTCTTGGCGGGCGGCACCGTCGGCGCTGCTGGGGGGATATGGCTTGCCTTTGCCACAGGCCCTAGACGAAACCGCGACCCTGCCTTTCCCGGCCCAGGGCTCGAGGGCCCTGGGGTCCTCGGCCCTGGAATCCTCGGCCTCGACCTCCGACTCGGCGCAGCTCATAGCCCTTCCCGAGCGGACTGCCGCGATTGCGGCCATCCGGCGATCCGGGGTGGCGGGCCGCCTGGCCCGTCTTTCGGCCTTCTTCGGGCCCGCCTTCATCGTCAGCGTGGCCTACATCGACCCGGGCAACTTCGCGACCAACCTGAGCGCCGGCTCGGCCTTCGCCTATAGCCTCGTCTGGGTGGTCCTGTGGAGCAACCTGGCGGCCATCTTTCTCCAAACGCTCTCGGCCAAACTCGGGATCGCCACCGGAAAGGCTCTCCCCGAGCTGTGCGGTGAACTCTTCTCCCCGAAGGTCAACTGGCTCCTCTGGTCGGTCGCCGAAGTCGCGGCCATGGCCACGAATCTGGCCGAATTCCTCGGCGGTGCCCTCGGCTTCTATCTTCTCTTCGGACTTCCTTTGCCATGGGCCGGTGTTCTCACCGGTCTGGTCAGCCTGGTCATCACCGGTCTCGACCGGTTCGGCCAGAAGGCCGTCGAATGGGCCATCACCGCGCTGGTCGGCGTGATCAGCCTGGCCTATGTCCTCGAGATCTTCCTGGCCTCCCCGGACTGGGGCCAGGTCGCCATCCACACCCTGGTCCCGGGCCTCAACCGCGATAGCGTCTTGGTGGCCGTGGGCATGCTCGGCGCCACGGTCATGCCCCACGTCATCTTCCTGCACTCCCAATTGGTCCAATCCCGTCGGGATCCGTCGACCCTGGCGTCCCTCAGGCGCCATCTGAGGATGGAGAAGATCGACGTCGCCGTGGCCATGAACGTGGCCTTCTTGATCAATGCGGCGATGGTCGTCGTCGCGGCCGCCGTCTTCCATTCCCGGGGCATCGTCGTCACCTCGATCGAGCAGGCCCACATGTCTCTGGCGCCCCTCCTCGGAGCCTACTCGGGAATGGCCTTCGCCGTCGCCCTCCTGGCTTCAGGTCTATCGTCCTCGGCCGTCGGGACCATGGCCGGTCAGGTCATCCTCAAGGGTTTCGTCCCGATCAAGGTTCCGGCCGCCCTGCAAAAGCTGATCCCGATGGTCCCGGCGATGACCATCATCGCCACCGGGACCGACCCCGTCAAGGCCCTCATCCTCAGCCAGGTTTCGCTGAGCTTCGCCCTCCCCTTCGCGGTCATCCCGTTGCTGGTCATCACCGGCCGCCGGAAGGTCATGGGGCCCTTCACGAACAGCCGGCTGACCAGCGGTGTGGGCTATCTCGTGGCCCTGGCCATCGTCCTCCTGAACCTGGTGCTCCTCTACCTGACCTTCAGCGGCGCGGCCTGACGGCTATCATTGAAAAGGCCTTTACCTCAGGACTCATCCTGAAGTAAAGGTCTGGCTCCCGAGCCTGAGGGCTCGCCGGCAGGACGGGCGGTTGTGGGCCGCCAGCATGTCGCCTCTGCCGACAGATCGTGGATCTGTGAGCTACTCCCCCTTACGGAGAATAACCCGGCGATTCAGTTCTGCTCTAGTCTATGCCCGCGTCCGGGAATGGTGCAGGCGGCCTCTTCCGGCCCCGGGCCCGGGAGCCGGGGCCCTATTTCCACAACCGGAAAAGGCGGAAGAAGAGGGCGGTCACGCCGGCCGCCGCCAAGGGCCCCATCGGCACCCCGCGCAGCAAATAACAGCCGATGATTGTCCCGACCATCAGCCCGACATTCGCGTCGGGCTTGTCTTTCAGCAGCTCGATTCCCTGGGCCCCCAGGTAGGCGGCGATGGCCCCGCCGACCAGGGCCAGAAACCCGCCCCAGGAGACCATCATCTTAAGGGCCTCAACGAGCTTGACCCGCCCGTAGGCAAAGGGAACGAAGATGGCCATGACCAGGAAAAGCAGGCCCAGGTTGAGGCCGTGCTGGTCAAGGAAGGGAAAGACGTCCGAGAAACCGAGGATCTTGAGGGCCAAGAGGATCACCGAGGCCTCGATGATCAGATGGTTGTGGCCGAGAAGCCCCAGGCCCAGGATGACTAGGAGAAATAGATATTCCTGGTTCAAGCCGGCCGCCGCCTCCCGTCCCGAGAGCGCCCCTCAAGCCCATGTATATGGCGAAGTGGAGGGGTAAATGTGGCCGGGCGGAAAACTGGTCCTTTAGGCCGGGATCGGCGGATCCGGCCTTATCTCATCCTCCTAAGGAGGAGGAGGTCGACCCGGCCGAGGACGTAGACTCCTAGGAGCAGCAGGACGATGTCGCCCGTGGAATGACTGAGCTTCTTGGGCTCACAGCCGGCCAGCCCATCCAGCAACCGCGGCACGAAGCTTTGGAAGTCCGGGTAGAGGTTGCGATTGTCCTGATACTCTCGGAGGATGGCAACGACCTCCCTGGTCAGGTAGAACCCCAGGGACTCGTTGTACCTGATGGCCGTCTCGACATCGCTGTGGCTGGCGATGACCGCTCGGGCCTTGAACCGCTCATAGATGTAGATCATCGGCACGCCACGGTCTTCCGCGGCCAGGGAGGTCACAGCTCGAAGGACCTGCTCGTTGAAGAAGGTAACCGGGTCGGTGTAGGCCATCCTGCGCATCGCCCGCCGCACCGGCTGGAAGAGGAAGCCAAGGGCCTCAAGACGGGACCGGTCCGGGGCCAACGCGGGGTTGACGAAGGAGTGCCCCCATTCGTGGATGGCCTGGGCTTCCAACTCCGGTCCGGTCGGGAGGTCCGGGTCGCCGGAACTGCTCCCCTGAGCCCTGACAATCTGGAAGACCAACCGCTCCCCTCCGGTTCCGGTCAAGAGCGGGCCGTAGCCGCCGCCCGGGAACAACGATGGGGCCAGGACGACGTGGTACTCGCTCGCCTCGGCCCCGAAGAAGGCCTCGAGCCAGTCGATGACTTTCTCTCCGTCGAAAGTCGTCCCGTTGACCCATTCCGAGTACTCGTCCCGCCATCGGACGACGAAGTCGCTGAAACCGGACCTCGCAGCGAGGTCCTTGAGGGCCAGCCGGAAGGCCTCGAGGCGGTCCCGTCCCCCGGCCCTCTGGACCAGATAGTCGTCATAATCGTAGACGAGGTTCAGGTCCGGCAGGGGACCGAGGTGAAGGATGAAGGTCGGCGGGGCATCGTAGGCGAAGCCATCGCGGGTCAAGGCCTCAGCCAGGCGGATGGCCTCATGATCCCGATATCGAGAAAAGAACCCCTTCAACGCGCCGAAGTAGGCGGAACCAGTCCCCTCGGGGTGGCCGACCTTCATCCAGCTGGTCTGGGCCAGCACCCCGGCGAGTAGCTCCAACTCCGGGCGGACCTCGACGCTGTAGCGAGGTGCTGCGGCCGTGGCCAGGCCCCCCGGGCCTCCGGCCCAGATGGTCGCGATGAAGGCCAGAACAAAGGCCAACCGAGCGAGCCACCGACGTCGTCGCATACCCCGGGCTCCCTTCGGAGGATCGTCGTCCCGGCGCCGCCCTCTCCCAGGCTACCTCGAGAATCGGCCACAGGTTTCTGGCCTTCGGGCCACCTAGAGGGCGAAATGAGGGAAAGGGGGACGACCTCTCGGTCCTCCCCCTTCCCTGCCTTCAGACCCCGGCCTTGCCCGACCGCTTGACCTTCAGCTCGGCCAGTTGCCGGTCGAGCAAGTCGTCCTTCTCGAGCTTGGCGAATTTCTCCTCGAGCGACTCCTGGTGCATCTCCTGGGTCGCTTGAGCCTTTAGTTCGATATCGGTGATCTTCTCTTCCATCCGCCGGAAGGTGCTCAGGGGATCGGTACCAGAAATCCTGGCCCGACTCTCGGCCACCCGCTTGCCGGTCAGGGCCCGGCGGTTCTGGGCGATGAGAAGGTCCTTCTTCGCCTCGGCCTCGGTGATCTTCGCTTCCAGGCCGGACAGGGCCTGCTTGAGCACCTGGACCTGCTGTTTCTGTTCCTCCCACTGTTGCTTGAACCCGTCGGCGATGGCCTGGTGCGCGTTGCGCCGTTCCAGGGCTCCCTTGGCCAAGTCGTCCTGAGCCTTGTCGACGGCCAACCCGGCCTTGTCTTCCCACTCTCTGGCCGCCTGGACGTTCTCGCCGTGACGCTTCTCCAGCTTCCGCTCGTCCGCGATGGCGATGGCCACCTGGGTCTTGACCTGGATCAACTGGTTCTGCATGTCGAGGAGGACCTGCTTGATCATCTTCTCCGGATCTTCGGCCCGATCGATCAGGTCGTTGAGATTGGCGCGGATCAGCGTGCTGACTCTTTCCAATAGGTTCACCCTTCTTCCCTCCTTTGCCTGGGATAAGGGGGCCACTCGACCTGTGGTGTCGGCCTTTTCTAAAGGGTCCTTACTCCTTCGGGGCGGTCCTGGCGGCCTTCTCGACGGTCGCGGCGACCTGAGCCTTGGCTGAGTCGTCCTTTGCTCCCCCGATCGCCTTGCCGATGGCCGGCACCTGGCTGAGGAGGTCGGCGATCTTGATCCCAGCAAGGGCCTCGAAGAGCGGTGGGACCTGAGTGATCATCTTGGCGATGTCGCCGGTGACCTTCGAGGCGCCGGCGGCCTCGCCGTCGTTGGAGAGGATGACGATCTTCTCCGTCTTGGCCAGCGGTTCGGCCATGTTCTTGACCACTTCGGGGAACCCGGTGAGGAGCTTGTCGAGGATGGCCGCTTGGCCATAGTGCTGGAAGGCGGCCGCCTTGACCTGCATCGCGTCGGCCTCAGCCTCGCCCTTGGCCCGGATGATCTCGGCCTCGGCGTTGCCCTTCAGCCGGATGACGTCGGCGTCGGCCTGGCCCTGGAGCTTGACCGCCTCAGCCTGGCCTTCAGCCTCGGTTATCGCCTGCTTGGCGGTGGCCAGGGCGATGGTCTCCACCCGTTGCCGCTCGATCTCGGCCGACTTCAGGACGGTGGCGATCAGCTCGCGCTCCCGGCGCTGAATCTCGGCATCCTGGACCTTGATCTGCTCTTCCTTCTGGACCCGCTCGATCCGGACTTGTTCAGCCATGACCTGTTGCTGCATCACGTTGGCCTGGATGTCGTAGGCCTTGTCGGCCTGGGCCTGCTGCTTGCGGACGGACGTGTCGTAGTCGGCCTTCTTCAGGGCCAGGTCCTTCTGGGCCTCGGCCTGGCGGGTCTGGGAAGCGTTCTCGACGATCGACCGTTCCTGATCGGCCTTGGCCTTGGCCGTGGCCGCCTCGAGGCTGGTCTCGGCGCGGCGGACGGCGGTGTCCCGCTCGGCCTCGGCGATGGCGATGTCGGCCGCCTTCTTGATTCGAGCCACGTCCGGCTTGCCCATGTTGATGATGTACTCGTTCTTGTCGCGGACCTCTTTGATGGTGAAGGAGATGACCTCGAGCCCCATCTTGTTCATGTCGTCGGCGCAGGTGGTCCGCATCTTATCGGCGACCATCTCGGGCTCCTTGACGATCTCTTCCACCGAGAGCTGACCGACGATGCCCCGGAGGTGGCCCTCCATGACCAACCGGATCAGGGCCTCCCGCTCCTCGGGCCGCTTGGTCAGGAACTGCTCGGCCGCCGTCCGGACACTCTCCGGGTCGGACCTGACCTTGATCTGGGTGACCGATTCGACGTTGACGCCCACCCCTTGCTTGGTGAACAGGTCCTGCTGCGGGGCGACGTCAAAGGACATCAACTCGAGGGACAGTTCCCGGCAGCTCTGGATCATCGGCCAGACGATGGCCCCGCCCCCTTGGACGATGCGGGTGCCGCCGAAGCCGTAGATGATCAAGGCCTGGTTTGGCCCGACCTTCCGGAACATGCTCGACAGCAAGGCCAGGATGAAAAGCAGACCGACGACGAGCAGCCCGGAGATGATCAACACGGTGTTGAACAAACCTGCGTCACTCCTCTCTCTTGTCTTCCTTGTCTTTGACGAACTCTGACCAGGGTTGGATCACGGCCAGGCCGTTGACGTAACCGGTGATGACCACTTCTTCGCCCCGTTTGATCGCCCGGCCGTCCTCGGCCCGGGCTCCCGACGTCCGCCGGGTCCCGGCCAGCGAGTAGACGATCTCGCCGGCCCCTCCCTGGCGGATCGTGGAGGTCACTTTGGCGATGGTCCCGGGGAGGTAGTAGTCATCCGGGTCGAGCACCCGCTGCCCCGGCAGGAGGAACTTGGCCAGGAAAAAGAAGACGATGCTCGCCCCGACCAGACCACCGCCGACGGCGACGAACGCCACCATCAAGGCCACCAGCCGCGAGTAGACGTGGAGTAGGTAGCCGATACCCCCGAACCAGGTGACGAAGGACATCACGGTCCCGAAGTTGAAGGGCGAGATCGCCGTCTCGGCTCCGTGAGCCAAGCCGCCGTGGACTCCGTCCGCACCGTGGGCCCCGTCACCAAGATGGACCCCATGCCCGCCCACATCGCCAAGGTGACCGACGTCCGCGACGTGCCCGCCGACTTGGCCGCCGAAGTCGTGGCCCCCGAGGTCGACGTGGGGGGCATGGGGAAGGTGAAGGCTCAAATCGAAGAAGCCGAAGAGGAACGAGATGGCCGACAGGCCAAAGCCGACCAGAAAACAGACCATGTAGAAGGCGCTTAGGGTGTCCATTCAAAACACTCCCTTTTTCAGGGGGCGGCTCGGTGGCCGGCCCGTCACTCCTTCAGCACGTCCAAGAGGTCCTTGGCCACTTCGGGGAGCTCGGTAAGTCTCCGGAGCAGGCATAGATAGGTCGCCGGGTCCTCGGCCTCGGCCAGCTTCAGCAGGGCTGCCTGGACCCCGGCCCCCAGTTCCGGATGCTGCGCCGCGCTCTTGAGCCACCCGCGCAAAGCGTCGTCGTCGCCGGGGCCGGTCAGGGGCTCGTCTTTCCCGGCGCTCGGCGGCTCACGCGCGGTCGAAGCCGCGGGCGCCCCCGCGGCCCCGGCGGGCCCCAAGAGTGGCCCGGTTCGGAGCTCTTCCTGATAATCCTCGGGATCGCTGACCAGGTAGCCGGGATGGACCTTGAAGAACTGCGCCAGCAGGTTCCTCGTGGTCATCGTCATGTGCTCCCTGGCTCCCGATTCCAGTTGCGACAGATAGGCCTGACTGATCGTCTTGCCCAGGCTTTCTTCCATCAACCGGACGGCCTCCGCCTGGGTCAATGCCCTGTCCTTGCCTCGAACAAGACCTTCGACCAGCCGCAGATGCTTGAGCTTGTCGGCGAGCCGCATCGCGGTTTCTCCACTTCCCGTCACGCTTGACCTATGGCCGGCTGCTGTTCACTCTTGGGCAGGCGATTGGCACGGGTCACCCGCCGGCCCAAGTATAGCAGATTGCTAAGAAGAATGTCAAGCGATTTTAGCAATCTGCTATATCAGCGGCGAGGACGGGCCCTCCGGCCGCCCCCGCCCATCGCTCACCCGATCCTGATCCTGGCGTCCACCGCCCGGCACCCCTGGCCTTCCGGGAAGGCCAGGAGGGGGTTGACATCGATCTCGCTGATCTCCTCATTCTCAGCCACCAGGACGGACAACCTCAGGAGGGCCTCGACGACGGCGCCGAGGTCGACCGGCGGCCGCCCCCGGACTCCGCGGAGGACCTCGTAGCCACGAATCGACCGGACCATCCTCTCGGCTTCGGTTCGCGACAGAGGAGCCAGGCCTATGGCCACATCCTTAAGAACCTCGGTAAAGATGCCACCCAGCCCGAACAGGACGATCGGGCCGAAGGCCGCATCCCGCTTGGCCCCGAGGATCAACTCCTGGCCGCCAGTGAGGTAGCTTTGGACCAAGACTCCCTCGGGCGAGGCCCCCACCCGTTCGACCGCGCGGATGACCTCGGCGAAGGCCGCCGTCACGGCCTCTTCCCCGGTCAGGTCCAAGCGGATGACCCCGGCTTCGGACTTGTGGACCAGACCCCTGGCGAGGGCCTTGAGGGCCACCGGGTAGCCGATGGCCGCGGACGCCGCCGCGGCCTCCTCGGCCGTTCGGACCGCCCGCCAAGGCGCCGCCGGCAGGCCGTAGGCCTCGATGACGGAGAAACTCTCGGCCCCGAGGAAGGCCCCCCGGGGCGCTGCCGTGATGACCCGCCGGACGGCCGCCCGATCAACGTCGGCGAAAGTGGCCGGTCCCTCCGGCGCGCGCCCCTGAATCTTTCCATAGTACTGGTAGAGCCTGGCGAGGGCCCGGACGGCCCGCTCCGGAGACCCGTAGACGGCCGTCCTCCGGCTCTCTTCGGCCGACCGGGCGGTCGCCTCGGCCCCGGCCCCATAGAGCCACCAGACGATGGGCTTGTCTCGCCTGGACTCGGCGGAGGCCTTGAGGAAGGGCGTAACGTCCAGGGACGGGAACGGAAATGACCCGCCGATGGCCAGCACCGCGTCGACGTTCGGGTCGCCGACGGCGGCGTTGAAGATGTCCATGAAGATCTGGGGATAAAACTTGCCGATGGCAGCCGGCCAGACATCGAGGGGGTTGGCCGGAGGCATCCAGGTCGGGTAGATCTCCGCCAGCTTGGCCAGCGTCGGCCCGGTGAACTCGGCCAATTGCAGCCCGTATTTCTCGCAGGCATCGACGGCCATGATTCCGCCACCTCCGGTGGTGGTGACGATGGCCACCCGCGGACCGCGGAGGGGAGGCAGATGGATGAAGGCCTTGACCGCGTCGTCGAGATCGTCGACGTCCTCCAGCTGGATGATCCCAGCCCCCCGGAAGGCAGCCTCGTAGACCTGGTACTCGCCGGCCAGCGAGCCGCTGTGCGAGCCGGCCGTGGCCGCCCCGATCTTGCTCCGGCCGGTCTTCAGGGCGAGGACCGGTTTTTTGGGCGTGATCCGGCGGGCCAGGTCGTAGACCACCCGCCCATCCTTGATTCCTTCGACATGCATGGCGATCAGCCCGGTCCGCTCGTCCTCGCCCAGGTAACGCAGGGCCTCGTAGAAACCGAGGTCGGCCGAGTTGGCCACGTCCACGCCCAGGCCCAGCCCGACCGTGGGGCCCAGGTCGAGGGCGATGAAGAACCCCGTCTGACAGATGACGCTGGCCGGCAGGGGTTGCCGGCGGACGATCGGCATGAACGAACTGGAAAACCGGTCGAAGATGTTCAGGGTGCCCAGGGTGTTCGGTCCCATCAGGCGGATCCCCGCCCGCCGGGCCTCGGCCATGAACTCCTCCTGCAGCCGGGCGCCGACCTCGTCGGCCTCGCCGAAGCCCTGGGTCACCAGGACCACTGCCTTGATCCCCTTCTCGCCGCATTCTCGCACAGCCCTTGGCACCAATTCCCTGGGGAGGGTGATGATCGCCTGGTCCGGGACTTCCGGTAGGTCCAGGGCCGAAGGATAGCACTTGAGGCCAAGGATCTGATCGGCCTTCGGGTTGACCGGGTACAGCCGCCCCGGGTAGCCCATGTTCACCAGGTTGTCAAGGATGTTGAACGCGCCCTCGCCCGTCGCTCTTGATACTCCGATGATGGCTACGGATTTTGGGTTGAAGAAGAGCTCCATGAGCTTCGGGTCATAGGCCATTACCCGAGCGGTTGCCGTGACTACGCACCCCCTGCGGATTGGGTATTAGCTCCACGACCGATGGATTTTTCCGAGACCCGCGGCTCCGTGGTCAGCGTCCGGATGCCCAACCCCCCCCCCAGGGTGGACGGATTCTCCCCGGCCGTCCCGACTTCCTATCGAACGGCGGCGGTTTGGTGGGGCGGGCGAAAAGCTGTCGAACAGCGATGGTGGAACCCGAGAAAAACGGGGAAAACCTTTCGACATGGCCGGCCATCGGCAGGAGACGAGACCCGCGCGGCGAACGCTTGTTCGTATGACTGATGATGGCCCCCCTATCCGTCAAGGAGGTGCACCATGGATTCCAAGATTCTGCTTCACCGGTGGGAACAAAGCCGGGCGGCCTTCCGCAAGCTGGCTGAAGGCATTCCGCCCGGGAAAGAGGGCTTCCGGCCGACTCCCGAGACCATGTCCCTGGTCGAGCTGGTCCTCCACGTGGCATCGGCCGAGAAGACGGCCGTCGACGCGCTGACCGTCATGCCGGGTCAGTGGAAATGGGAGACCGGCCTCGACGCGAAGCACTACCCGACCATCGACCAGGCCCTCGACGCCCTGGACCGGCAGAGTGGCGAGACTCGCAAGTACCTGGCCGCCTTGAGTGACGATGACGTGGCCTCCCGGGTCAGGACCCCGTGGGCCGAGACGACCATTGAAGACCTCTTCTACGACTGGATCATCCACGAGGTCCACCATCGGGGCAACCTCATCACCACTCTGAGACTGGCCGGAGTCAAGCCCGCCAGCGTCTACGTCTGATCTGACGGCTCGCCGGCGCCTCGTCCTCGTCCCCCGCGACGTCCTCTGCGACGACAGGTTTCCGCGAAGCGAGAAAGCAGGCGCCTAACCTGTGGGCGCCTGTTTTCTTGTGGATGCCGACCTCAAAGGCTGGCTTGAAGGAAAACTCTTGACTAGCTACGAATCCGAAAGAGAAGGGGTGGAGGCGGACGTGGCCCTTTCGAGGCCAGAGAAGAAAACAACAGGGAGCTACTATACAGGCACTGCGGTGGCCCGGTTCCTGGCGTCTTGGGCAATCCGCGGAGCGACTGACCGAGTCTTGGAGCCCAGCTTCGGCGCGGGGGTCTTCCTTCAAGCGGCCGAGGAGAGGCTGCACGAGCTTGGCGGGGCTGGGACTATCGTTGGTGTTGACGTCGACACCGATGCCTGGCAGTTGGCGAGCCGCTCATTCAGTCGCGTGAAGCTCATAAACGAGGATTTCTTCATGGTTAGCCCCGCTTCGTTAGGGGCTTTTGACGCCGTGATCGGGAATCCGCCGTTCATCCGCCATCACTACTTCAACGGGGAAACCAGAAGCCGCGCCTTGAGACAGGTCAGCGACCTCGGGGTTAGAATCCCGGCTTTGGCAAGCGCTTGGGCCCCCTTCATAGTAATGGCGGCCAGTCACCTTACTCGCGGTGGACGGCTTGCCATGGTGGCGCCGCTCGAGCTTACCTATGCCAACTACGCTAGACCGGTCGTTGGATTTCTAGCTAGGTCCTTCTCAGCCATAACCTGCTTGACTTTCGAAGAACCCCTTTTCCCACAGCTTAATGAAAGTACCGTGCTCCTACTGTGCGACGGCTTCGGTGGGTCTTCGCGGTCCGTGGAGATCCGCAGGCTGAGCTCGACCAAGGCCTTGGACAACACCGTTTCGTCGCCGGGTCACCGGGTGAACGTCGATGATTGGGTGGACGGCTCCTTCCGAGCTAGGCTTGTTGACGTAGGCTCTGAGTGCGCCGAGCTTTACACGACACTTCTCAGCCGGCCTGAAGTAATATCTTTGGGTCGCTTTTTCGTCATCACAATCGGCTACGTGACAGGCGACAACTACTTCTTTCACCTTACCGAGCAGGATGCCGTGAGAAAAGAAGTACCGTTCACCGATCTCACCCTGGCTGTTCGACGCAGTTCGGACCTCCTCCGGGCCGGCTTGTCGCTGGTCCCTGAGGACGCCCTGACGCTCCGCATGAATGGATCTCACTGGTTGTTCAACCCGGCTGACGGACTAGCTTCGGGCTCCGCCATTCACGTCCATGATGGCGAAAAGTCTGGGGTCATGAGTCGATTCAAGTGCCGGTCCCGGAGTCCATGGTACCGCGTTCCCGGCGTCCGCGTACCCGACAT
Organism: Bacillota bacterium; assembly: GCA_036504675.1. NCBI lineage: Bacteria > Bacillati > Bacillota > Bacillota bacterium. Next base: position 23,581 of record DASXUT010000004.1, read on the forward strand.
GCTTATGAGTGTCTTCAGCAGCGGTGGCCCAAGACTGGTCGAAAACCGCGCCGGGGTCGTTGCCGCGAACAGCGTCCTCACGCTAAGCGATCGCCCGGGCTCGAGAATCGACCATGAAGTCTTGGCGGCCTCATCCTTGACCAGCCTGGCCCAACTGGGCGCTGAGGTAGAGGGCCACGTCCTTGGGGGGGGAGCCCTCAAGTTCGAGCCATTCGAAGCCAAGAGGTGGGCTTTGCCAAGTGAGTGCGTCCTATCTCGCGATGAGCTAAAGCAAATTGATGTGGCCCTCAGGGCCGGAAGGCTTGTCGAAGCCCGGGACCTCGCCGACCAGTACGTTTTGGTCAGGGTTCTGGGGTTGGGCGTTGGTGAGCTAAACGCCCTTAGGCTGGGGCTTGGCAAGCTGAGAGCACTTCGCAAGCATCGGAGGACAAACCGTGCTGGAACAGGGGATCCTCAAGGCGAGACCTAGGCCTCTAGACGAAGGGACTGATTCCGAGAAGAGAGTTTACGGAACGAGGCTATCGGGGGCCATCGCATCAGTGGTGGCCGCGGACTTGAGAGCCCATGGCCTCACCGACTGTCTTCCCAATCCGCCAAGGGGAGTTGAACGGGAGTTTGCCGGAGGCATCGGTGCGAAGAAGGTCGACGTTTCCTGGTCTTCGGAGGAGGCTGGCCTTCTCCTGGCAATCTCGATAAAGACGATCAACTTCGCCGACCGGAAGACTGGCAACTACCAGAAGAACCTGACCAATCGCCGGGGGGATATGTTGTTCGAAGCGGTCACCCTCCACCGTAGATTCCCCTATGCCGTTCTCGGCGGGCTACTGTTCCTTCATTGTGGGGCTGAGAAAGACCAAGGCAAGGAGCGCCAATCCACCCTGGATAACGCGCATGACCGCTTCCGCCTGTTTACGAGACGGCAGGACCCCGGAGACCGAGAGGAACAGCTTGAACGGATGTGGCTCGCTTCCTACAGCGATGACCCAGCCGTCGCAGTCCTCTACGAAGCCGGCAAGCCTGGTGAGCCAATCTTGTGGAACACAGCCAGAGACGAGCTTCTTCGGATGGTTGCCGAACGGAACCCGGATCATCTTGTGTATGCGAGCGGAAACTTGACAAGGCGGCGATGAGACAGGTGTCCATAGAGTGATGGCTGAGACTGCTGACGTTGCACGTCTGGCCCGGCTGTTACGCGAGTCAAGCCATGCCGTGGCCCTGACCGGGGCCGGGATCTCCACGGAAAGCGGTTTGCCCGACTTCCGCAGCCCGGGCACAGGCCTCTGGGAGACCGTCGACCCGATGGCCTATCTCTCCACTGAGGCCCTGGAGCGCCGGCCGGAGCTGTTCTACTCGACCGGGATGGAACTCCTCGGTGCCCTTCGGGAGGCCCAGCCAAACCGGGCCCATCTGGCGTTGGCCTCGCTGGAGAAAGCCGGCCGCTTGAAGGCCGTGATCACCCAGAACATCGACGGGCTCCATCACAAGGCCGGTTCGCAGAGGGTCTTCGAAGTCCACGGGCACTTGCGAAGCGGGCATTGCCAACGTTGCCGTTCCACCGTCGCCTTCTCGGTGTTGGCGGACAAGGCCCGGGCCGGTGAGGTCCCTCCCCGCTGTGACCGCTGCGGCGGCGTCCTCCGCCCGGACGTGGTCCTCTTTGGCGACCCCATGCCCGAAGCCTTCGACTTGGCCGCCCGCGAGGTCCTGGGGAGCGACCTCCTCCTGGTCGTCGGCTCGAGCCTGCAAGTGGCCCCCGTGGCCTATCTTCCTCAGTACGCCACTAATCTGGCCATCGTCAACCTGACGCCGACCCCCTACGACGGCCTTGCCGGCGTGGTCATCCACGACCAGGCCGGTCCGGTCATCGAAGCGCTCGCCCAAGCGGTCCTCAGCTGACAACAATCGCAACAAGAAGGACCACGCGGCGCGCGGTCCTTCGTCGTTCTTGAGGCTCATCGGCGGGGGCCGTCCGTCGCCCCCCACTCATCGATCAGGCCAACCAGTTGCGCCATGGTGGAGACGGTCGCCGTCGGGCCAGCCTCGTCGATCAGCTTCGGGTCCGACCGGCTCCAGCCGACGGCCACCGCCCTAGCCCCGGCCGCCTTGGCCGCCAGGACATCGGCCGGGCTATCCCCGACCATCACCGCCTCGACGGGCGCGATGCCCAGCCGCTCCAGGGCAGTCAGGACCGGTCCCGGGTCTGGTTTGTGCCTGGGGCAGTCCTCGAGGGCGATGACGTGGTCAAAAAAGGGAGTCAACTGGAACAAGTCGAGGCCCCGGTGAACGGTCAGCCGCATCTTCGAAGAGACGACTGCCATCCGCAGCCCAAGCGCTTCGAGGGCCTGAAGGGCCTCGCGGACGCCCGGGAAAAGCTTGGTCAGCCGATCATGCTCGGCCAGGTTGTGCTGGCGATAGACGGTGATCAGCTCGTCCAGCCGCTCGGCACAGACTTCGGCCATCGTGACGGTCAAAGGGTCTCCCAGGTGGGCCATGACCCAGGCCTCGTCGATCTCGCGCTCGAGGCAAACCCGTGCCGTGTGGCGGTAAGACGCCAGGATCAGCGCGATCGTGTCGAGGAGGGTCCCATCGAGGTCGAAGAGGACGGCCTTGATTCGCGCTCCCGGTTCTGTCCTCAGCCCTGTTGGGCTGTCGTCCCTTGTCTCGATGATCCCATCAGTCCTTTCCGCGATCATTGGGTGCCGGCTCCCGGAGTGAGCCATCGGCGAACTCGTAGCTCCGGCCGACCTCCGGCCAGACCACCAAGGGCCAGTCGGAGTCACCCGGACGGTCGAAGAAATCGGGGCTCTCGGTGTGCACGGGCAGGAGGTAACGGGGTCTGATGGTCCGGATGAGATCCTCGAGGCCCGGGCCGTGGATGTGACCGGAGGCGTGGAAACCCTTCTCACGGCTGGGGTCGCCGGCCATCGTCAGTCCGAAGTGGTTCACCCAGTTGCGCAGGCGGGCCAGGTCGATGGCCATCTCCTCGCTGAAGGCCTCGCTCGAGGAGTAGACGTAAGTTCCGCCCGAGGGGCGGATGTCGATCAGCTCTGAGAGGTCGAAGAAGCCGAAACACAGGATGTAGTCGGCCTGGCCGGCGGCGATGTCGCGGGCGGTCTTGACCTTGCCGGCGTATCGCTCAAGCAAGGTCCGTTCCCACGTCTCGCGGCTCAGCCGGGCCTCGCCGTAGACGACGAAACCATCCTCGGTCAGCGGGTCGGGTGTGGCCGGGTCGGCCTTGGCCATGGCCTCTAGGAGGAAAGCGTCCTTGGCCGTGATGGCCAGGCGCCGGCCGGTCTCCCGGGCGATGCGGAGGAAGGTCAGGAGCCTCTCGACGTTGCGGGGCCCGAAGTCGGCCACGACCAAGCCCCGCTCCTTCGTGACGGCGACCCGGGCGCGGTTATAGACCTCCTCCTCGGCCACCGGGCGGTGAGTCGACGGATGCGTCCCTTCGCTGATCAGGATGAACGGCTTGAGCCGCGCGGCGGCGTCGCGGAAGGCTTCGGTCTGCCCCCTCCCCTGCCCGTGCAACCGCAAATCGCCGGTGTAGACCAACCACCCTTGGTCGGTCTCGACGGCGAAAGCGCCCGCCCCGGGGATCGAATGATCGACCGGGAAGTAGGCGAGCCGTAAACCTCCGAGGTCGAAACGGCTGGGGCCGGCAAGCCCTCCGTCGCCAACCTCGCGCAGCATCTGTGGGGTCATCCCCCGGGTGCTTCCCCCCTGGCCCCAGAAGGGCAAGAGATTCTCGGGCACCGGGCGGTCGACGACCCGGAAAGGCCTTTGTCGGTAAGGGACCTTCTTGTAGTGACCGGGGGTCAAGAGCCCGTCCCTACCCTCGCGTGGGGTGGCGTAGCAGACCTCGCGTTCGAGGTCGTTGGGGGCGGAATCCTGAGCGGCCTTGGCGATCACCGCCGTGACCAGCCCGGTGTAGACCGGGATGTCTGGGTCGAGGAAGGAAATGTAGGCGGAGTGGTCGAGGTGGGCATGGGTCAGGACGACCCCGTCCACCTTCACCGTTCTGAACCAGGGGTGACGGCGGTAGCGGTCCCAGAGCCGCCACTCAGGCAGGTCCAGGTCTCGCCGATAGAGCCCGGCGAGGGGCGGCAGGAGCCCGAACTCGAGCAGGTCGACCAGGCCGAGGGCCGACCGCGGCTTGAGGAATTCCTCGAAGAACCGCCCCCGCCCCGCGAATCCCATCCCGAAGTCGAGGAACATCGACCCCCGCTCGGTCTCGACGAGGATCTTGTTCCCGCCGATGACCCCCGCGCCGTCGTAGACCGTGATCCGCAGGCTCACAAAACCACCCTCCAAGCCGACTCTCCTGCGTATGGGTTCACCTCAGACGCCCGCCCTTCCTGCCGGCCTGTGGGCCAACGGCGAGGGCCGGGCGCTTGGGGGAGCCATCGGCCTGAACCGGCCGTCCGCCAATCATGACAACGGTCAGAACCGCGATCAGTAAGGTCTGACGGAACCCGTAGCGTCTCCAAGTGCCCATTTTTCGGCCCCCAGACCACCCGCCCGCTATCAGAACCCTCAAGCGAATGCAAAAAAAGGTGCTGTGACCGCTCATATAGAATTGATATTAAACTCTATTGTCAAGGCCACTGCCAGGTTGGGCATTCCCTTCCGTTGCTGTGCAGACCTGGATGATTCTTCCGAAATTGTGGGGGAGCGACCCAGGTTTTCCGCCAGATTCTCCCCGCTTGGCGCAGTCTCGGGTGCGTTGCAGGGCCAGGAGCTGTGCTATAATGACAACGATGCGGCGCCAGGTGGCAATTGCTGAAATCACGGGACGAATGAGACCAAACCGCTGAAGCCCGCTGACCCGGCACCGGCGACAAGGTGGCAACTATCGCGACAACTGCTCAACAATTCGCTTTCCTTGGGGGCATCTGCTGATGAGCATGGCCCACAGCCATGAGACGGCCTTCCCGGCCGATCGGGCTTTCCTCCGCAAGCTCATGGATGATGAGTGGTTCAACGAGCTACTTCGGTTCCTCAAGGATACTCGCTTCGGCAGTTTCACCGTCGTGGTCCAGGACGGCAAGGTGATCGGCTACGATGAGTTGACCAAACGGCGGATCGGTCGGTCCTGACCGCCACCGGGAACGCTCCTCGTGACCCGGGCTCAGATCCGTTTTGTTCCGCTTCACCAGAATAAGGGAATATCGGGCCGACCGGGAAACGGAGGCCGCGATCTGCCCTTGCTCCGCCTGTTCGCGGGGGAGTAAGGGGAAATTTCGCGCCTCTTCGTTTTTTTTCGGCGAAGGCCCGTCGTTCCAATCGGGCGTCCGACTCCCAGGTGTCGCAGCCCCAGAGGCCCAGTTCGACCGCCGGGGGCAAAGAGCCTTTCCGGCGGAATTCCAATGTCGAAGGGAGAGCGAACTTTGAAGGTCAAGAAGTTCACCGTCATTGCCCTTCTGATCGTGGCCCTCATCGCCACGACAGCCCTGGCCGGCTGCTCTTCGGGTTCCTCCAGCAAGAGCAAGCTGATCATCGGTTCCCTCCAGGAGCCGAAGGACATCAACCCGCTGACCAGCGAAATGGTCGCCTCGGCCGAGGTCGAGACCCTGATCTACGAGCCGCTCGTCCAGATCACGGACAAGCTCGAGTGGATCCCGGCCCTGGCCAAGGAAGTCCCGACGACCGCCAACGGCGGCGTGTCGACCGATGGCAAGACCATCACCTACAAGCTCCGTAACGATGTCAAGTGGAGTGACGGGAAGCCCTTCACCTCGAAGGACGTCAAGTTCACCTGGCAGGCGATCATGGACCCGAAGACCAACGTCGTTTCCCGCTCTGGTTATGAGCTCATCGGCAGCATCGACACCCCGGACGACTACACCGCCGTCCTCCACATGAAGGATGTCTACGCCGATTTCCTTTCGATGTTCAACATCGTCGTCCCCGAGCACGTCTACGCCGGTAAGGACCTGAACAACGACCCGGGTTGGAAGACCCCGGTCGGCACCGGCCCGTACACCCTGACCAAGACCGAGGAAGGTAGCTACCTGGAGTTCACCGCCAATAAGAACTACTACCGCGGCAAGCCGAAGGTCCAGACGATCATCTACAAGATCGTCCCCGATACCAACGTCATGTTCACCCAGCTCCAGACGGGTGAGGTCGACGGCTTCCTGAGCTTCAACTGGAACCAGCTCCAGCAGATCCAGGGGCTCAAGAACCAGCAGGCCTTCGTCACCCCGGGCTTCCTCTGGGAGCACATCGACCTCAACGAGAACGACATGAAGGACCTGACCAAGCCCAGCATCTTCGCGGACGTCAAGGTCCGCCAGGCGATCATGTACGCCTTTGACCGCAAGGCCGTCGTCGATACGGTCATGTACGGGCGGGTCCAGATCGCCAACGCCGACCAGGTCCCCATCTCGCCCTACTACAACGATAACGTCACCAAGTACACCCGCGACGTCGCCAAGGCCAAGGCCCTCCTGGCCGAGGCCGGCTGGAAGGCCGGTTCCGACGGCATCCTGGTCAAGAACGGGAAGAAGTTCGAGTTCACCCTGGGCACCACCGCCGGCAACGCCTCCCGGGAGAAGATCGAGCAGATCTTCCAGCAGAACCTGGCCGAAGTCGGGATCAAGGTCAACATCAAGAACGCTGAGGCGGCTGCCTTCTTCGAGGCCACCCAAAAGCGCCAATTCGAGGCCGCCCTCTACGCTTGGCAGTCCGGCGTCGATCCCGACGACCTGACCCTGTGGCACTCCAAGCAGATCGGCGAGGGCCAGAACTACGTCGGCTACAAGAACGCCGAGCTGGACCAGTTGCTCGATCAGGGCCAGAAGACCATGGACGTGGCCCAGAGGAAGCAGATCTATCGCCGGGTCCAGGAGATCCTGGCCACCGAGCTGCCGACCATCTTCATCTATTACCGGGCCACCCTCGATGCGGTCAACACCGGCCTGAAGAACTTCAAGCCCAACCCGACCCTGAGGACCAACTTCTGGAACGCCTGGGAGTGGGAGTTCAACCGGGTCGCCGCCCAGTAGCCACCAGCCCACAGCTATCCACCGGGCCGCCCGCCTGGGACGGGCGGCCCGGTGGGCCCCACACCGCATTCCTGATCGGGACCGTTGGCCGCGCCACCACGCGCATCCGGCAGCCCACCTCGGACTGACTGAGAATGCCCTCGGGTTCGCGCGGCCAATGCCATACAAGGGGGCAAACCAATGCGGACATACGTGATCCGCCGAATCCTACAGGCCATACCCCTGCTTTTAGGGATCACGGTCATCTCCTTCCTCGTCATGAGGCTGACCCCGGGAGACCCGGTGTCGTTGATGTCCATGAGCCCCCACGTGACCCCGGAGGATATCGAGCGGATGCGCCGCAACTTCGGTTTCGACCAGCCGCTTTACATCCAGTACTTCAAATGGCTTTGGGCCCTGGTCAGGGGTGACTGGGGAATCTCCCTCGGGCGGGGCCGGCCGGTCATCGACATCATCGCCGCCCGCCTGCCCAACACCCTCCAGTTGATGGCCGTGTCCTTCGTCCTCTCCGTCGTCCTGGCCATCCCGATCGGCATCCTCTCGGCCACCAAGCGCTACTCGATCTTCGACTACTCGGCCTCGACCCTCTCCTTCTTCGGGGTGTCGATGCCAGTGTTCTGGTTCGGACTGATCCTCATCATCATCTTCGCCGTCAAACTGAGGATTCTGCCGTCGGCCGGGATGATCAGCGTCGGTGCCGACAGCACCGATCTCATCGACCGCTTGAGGCACCTGGTCTTGCCTTCCCTGGTCCTCTCCCTCGGGGGGATCGCCGGCTGGAGCCGGTACATGCGCTCGTCGATGCTGGAGGTGGTCCGCCAGGACTTCATCCGCACGGCCCGGGCCAAGGGACTCGCCGAACGGGTGGTCATCTACAAGCACGCCCTAAAGAATGCGATGATCCCGGTGATCACCGTGATGGCCCTGGAGATTCCGGGGTTCTTCACCGGGGCGGTGATCACCGAGACCATCTTCGCCTGGCCGGGCATGGGTCGGCTGTACTATGACTCGGTCATGTCCCGCGACTACACCGTCCTGATGGCCATCCTGACCGTCGGCGCAGCCCTGGTGGTCGTGTTCAACCTGATCGCGGACATCGCTTACGGGTTCTTCGATCCGCGGATCAAGTACGACTGAGGGAGGTGACGAGAGCCGTGGCAACTGAGACGCAAGTCGCTGCCGAGGCCCCGGTCGTCGTCGCGCCCGTCCAATCCCCCGGCCGGATGATCTGGCGCCGTTTCAAGCGACACAAACTGGCCGTGGCATCCGCCGCCTTCTTGGTCTTCCTGGCCTTCGCCGCCCTGGCCGCACCCCTGGTGGCGCCCTACAATTACCAGACCCAGGACCTCACCGCCGGCCATCAGCTGATGCCGCCCGGCTCCCCGGGGCTGCCCGGCTCCCCGGTGCACCTCCTCGGCACCGACGAACTCGGCCGAGACATCCTCTCTCGCCTGATCTTCGGTTCCCGCGTGTCGCTGGGGGTCGGCTTCGCCTCGATGGCCGTCTCACTGGTCATCGGGATGGTCATCGGGTCCATCTCCGGCTACTACGGGGGCCTGATCGACAACCTCCTGATGCGCTTCACCGACATGGTCCTGGCCTTCCCCGCCCTCTTCCTGTTGATCGTCCTGGCCGCTTTCATCGGACCCTCGGTGATGACCATCACCCTGATCATCGGCGGCCTTTCGTGGATGGGCGTGGCCAGGTTGGTCCGAAGCTCCTTCCTGTCCCTCAAGCAGCAGGACTTCGCCGAAGCCGCCAGGGCCCTTGGGCTCAAGGACCAGCAGATTATGATCGGTCACATCATGCCGAACGCCTTCGCTCCGGTCATCGTCGCCGCGACCCTGGGCGTGGCCTACGCAATCCTGTATGAGTCGGCCCTGTCGTACCTCGGGCTTGGGGTTCAGCCGCCCCTGCCGACCTGGGGAAACATGCTGTCCACGGCCCAGTCCTACATGCTGACCATGCCCCTCCTGGTCGTCTTTCCGGGGCTGGCGATCTTCCTGACCGTCCTGGCCATCAACTTCCTTGGTGACGGGCTGCGCGACGCCCTTGACCCGAGGCTGAAGGAGTGACCATCTGATGCCGCCGCTGGTCGAGGTCAAAGACCTCCATACTGAGTTCCACACCGAAGACGGTCTGGTCAAGGCCGTCGACGGGGTGAGCCTGCACATCGACCGTGGGGAGACCCTTGGTGTCGTCGGCGAATCGGACTGCGGCAAGAGCGTCACCGCCCTGTCGATCATGCGCCTCATCGCCTGGCCGCCCGGGAAGGTCGCTTCCGGCCGGATCACCTTCGACGGGCGCGACATCCTCAAGCTCCGCGAGGACGAGATGCGGAAGATCCGCGGGAACGACATCTCGATGATCTTTCAGGAGCCGATGACCTCGCTGAACCCGGTCTTCACCGTTGGCGACCAGATCGCCGAGGCCATCGAACTGCACCAGCGCCTGAAACGCAGGGAAGCGATGGACAAGGCTGTCGAGATGCTCCGGCTGGTCGGCATCCCCCTCCCCGAGCGGCGGGTCAATGAGTACCCGCACCAGATGTCCGGGGGGATGCGGCAGCGGGTGATGATCGCCATGGCCCTGTCGTGCAACCCCAAGCTGCTCATCGCCGACGAGCCGACGACGGCCCTCGACGTCACCATCCAGGCCCAGATCCTCGAGCTGATGAAAAAACTCAAGCAGGAGCTGGGCACGGCGATCATGCTGATCACCCATGACCTCGGGGTCGTCGCCGAGATGGCCCAGCGGGTCGTGGTCATGTACGCCGGCAAGGTGGTCGAGGAATCCCCGGTCGTCGACCTCTACCAGCACCCGCGCCACCCCTACACCCAGGGGCTCCTGATGTCGATCCCCCGCTTGAACGCGCCAAAGGAACGCCTCCACGTCATCGAGGGGGTCGTCCCCAGCCTGATGAACCTGCCGCCGGGTTGCCGCTTCGCCTCCCGGTGCCCCGGCGTCATGGACCGTTGCCGCCGTGAGGATCCCGTCTTGCAGGTGGTCGGCGGCAATGGAGACGGCACCAAGCATGCCGTCTCCTGCTGGCTCAACGACGGCAAGGGCAGCGACGCGAAGGAGGCCCTGGCCAATGGCTGATGACATCCTGGTCCGCGTAGAGCATCTGAAGAAGTACTTCCCGGTGATGGGCGGCATCCTGGCCCGGCCGGTCGGATACGTCCGGTCGGTCGACGACATCTCCTTTGATGTCCCCCGGGGCAAGACCTTCGGTCTTGTCGGTGAGTCCGGCTGCGGCAAGACGACCACCGCCCGGCTGGTCCTCAGGCTCCTCGAGCCGACTTCCGGCCGGATCCTCTTCGAAGGCCGCGACCTGGCCAAGATGGGCCGCGAGGAGCTCCGCAGACAACGCCGGGAGATGCAGATCGTCTTCCAGGACCCCTATGCCTCGCTCAACCCGCGGATCCCCGTCGAGCAGATCGTCGGCGAGGCCCTCGAAGTCCACCGCATCGCCAAGGGCAAGGCCAAACACGACCGGGTCATGGAACTCCTGGAGATGGTCGGTCTCCGGGCCGAGCAGGCCCGCCGCTACCCGCATGAGTTCTCGGGCGGCCAGCGGCAGCGCATCGGGGTGGCCCGGGCCCTGGCCCTGAACCCGAAGCTGATCGTGGCCGACGAGCCGGTTTCGGCCCTTGACGTCTCGATCCAGTCGCAGATTATCAACCTCCTCGAGGACCTCCAGAAGAGGCTCGGTCTGACCTACCTGTTCATCGCCCACGACCTGTCCGTGGTCCGCCACATCTCCGACGTCGTCGGCGTGATGTACCTGGGTAAGATCGTCGAACTGGCGGCGGAGAAGGACCTCTACGACAGCCCGCTCCATCCCTACAGCCGGGCCCTTCTCTCGGCGGTGCCCATCCCCGACCCGCTGCAGCACCGGGAGCGCATCGTCCTCGAGGGCGATGTGCCGAGCCCGGTCCACCCGCCAGCCGGCTGCCGCTTCCATACCCGTTGCCCGATCGCCATCGACCGCTGCAAGGCCGAGGAACCGGCCCTCCGCGACCTCGGCGGGGGCCACCAGGTGGCCTGCCACCTAGCCCGCGGGGCCGAAAACACGGCGGCCGACTCAGGCCCCCCTCCCCGGCCCTCCCCGGCCTTCCCCGCCCCGGCCTCGACCTGACGAAGTGACGCCGAAGCAACAAAAGAGGCCCTTGCCGGCGGCCCCGAGAGACGGGGGCGGGCGGCAAGGGCCTTTGCGTCAGCTTCGCCTGCTCTGCCCGGGTCCAAATCTTGAAGCGTCGGACCATCTCCTGCAACTGCGTGGACCCTTCGGCCAGGGATTATCTGGATCGAAAGCCGCTTTTGGCTGGGCCGTTTCACGCCCGCATCATACTCCCTGATCCGCCGGATCGACGAGCGGATCGCGGCCGACCTACCGCCCGACGAGCCGGGAGGTCACGGGGAATCGCCTTAGAAGACCGCTGGTCAAGGACGAGAGGCCCAACGCGCCCGCAACTTCGAGGCCGAAACGTAGCGTGGTCGAGACCGGCCCCACGGCCGCGGCCAGCCGCTCGAGGCCGTCCAGGACCAGCGGGTGGATGAGATAGATGCCGAAGGATTCGCGGCCGAGAGCGATGAAGAGCGGCGGGAGCCAGCGCTGCCCGCGCCACCCGTGCCACCGGCCGGAGGCCAGAGCAAGGAAGTAGGCCCCCGCCGTCAGGGAGTAGAGGGTCCAGATCAGGACCGAGGTCAGGCCGGCCGCCCCGGAGGTGGCCAGGCGGGCCCAAGGCGACCCGGCCGGGCGGAGCAGCACCAAGAGGGTGAACCCGACATACAGCCCGGCGGTGGCCCAGAAGGCCGCCGCCAGGCTCTTCTCATGCCCGGAGGCGAACCGGCGGAAGGCCGGCAAGCGCAGGCCGGCTAGGAGTCCGGCGCTGAAGAAGACGAAGTAGGTCAGGAAGAAGCGGTCACTAAAGGCCCACCCGAGACGACGGGCGCCGAGAGCGTAGGCCAGGTGGATGAGAGCGGCCCCGAGCAACGCGACCAGTGGCCGCCCGGCCAGGGCTCGACCCATTGCGAGGAGGAGCGGGAAGAGCAAGTAGAACTGAACGATGATGACCACGAAGTACAGGTGGTAGTACGCGGTCCCGAGGAAGAAGACCCGGGCGAGTCCGGCCCACCAGGCTCTGGTAGCCAAGGTGGCCAGGGCGGCTGGGAGGCCATCGGGCCCGGCCGCCGCGAGGGTCGAATAGAGCCAGTAGATGGCCGTCCACGCGGCGTAGGGAACGACCACCGTGGCCAGACGCCGGCGGTAGAAGGTCCGGCCGCTGAATGGCCCCACCGAGTAGCGATGGCCCAGGACCAGCCCGCTGACGAAGACGAAGAGCGGCACGCCGAAGAGGACCAGGCGGGTCAGCCCGAAATAGACCGGATAGAGCCGGGAGGCCGGTGTCAGCGCGCCCTGGGCGATGGCCGAGGAATGGATGATGACCACGGCAACGATCCCCACCGCCCGCAGGACGTCGGGCTCTGGTAATCTTTGCTCGGGCATGGCTCTTGGCATTGGCAAGCCTCTCTCCCCCAACTGTCCCCCAGGCTCCGATCCGGCAAGAAAAGCGCGACCGCCCCGAAAGACCCGCCCTCCCCGCCACCCCGGACAGGGGCAGGAGCCGGCCGCGGCCGGGTCGAAGTGAGAGCTGCCAGAATGATTCGAAGCGGAGGGATCGCCATGGCCAGACCGGTCAAACCCGGGAAGCCCGCCTCTCGACCGAACCGCCTCAGGGCGGCGGCCCAATTCGCCGGCACCCGCCGGCAGCCGAGCGTCGTCACCATGGCCCTGATTTCGATGGTCTTCTTCGGCACCCTGGGCATCTTCGTGGCCTGGGTGGTCAGGCAGCCGATCCGGTTGGCCGCCTTCGACCTCACCCTTCGCGGGGTGCTGCTGGCGGCGGGAGGGGCGGCCGTCTGTTTCGTCATCGCCGTGGTCATGTACTCCCTCTGGCCGGCCCTGAGGGTGACCACCGACGGCACCGCGGTCGAGGTCATCCGGACCTCCCTGGCCCAGGTCGGCTGGTTCGGGATGCTCCTCAGCGTGACCCTGCCGCCGATCGGCGAGGAGATCCTCTTCCGCGGGGCCATCCAGCCGGTCGCCGGCCTGACCCTCACCTCCGCCCTTTTCGGACTATCCCATGGCGGATGGGCCAAGGTGACCTGGCCCTATGCTGTCTCGGCGGCGATTTCCGGTCTCGTCCTCGGAACGGTCTATCAGTTGACCGGCTCGCTGATGGCCTCCATCCTCACCCACATGGTCTATAACGTGGCCGTCTCGGTCGGCATGGCCGAACGCTGGTGGCCCTTCGGGGTGGGCGTGCCGGCCGGCCCGATGAAATAGGCACCCAGTTGCGCAAGAGCCCGGGCCGCTGGCCCGGGCCCATTTCGTCGGTGCTCGGAGCAAAGACGCCTGCCGACCGCTTGGACGTCGCTCCTTGGCTGTCTAGCCCTTGCGCTTCTTGACTTCCTCGGTCACCGCCGGGACGACTTCGAAGAGGTCGCCGACGATGCCGTAGTCGCAGATCTTGAAGATCGGGGCGTCCGGGTCCTTGTTGACGGCCACGATCACCTTGGACGAAGACATCCCCACCTGGTGTTGGATGGCCCCGGAGATGCCGCAAGCGATGTAGAGGTTCGGGCCGACGACCTTGCCGGTCTGCCCGACCTGGTCACTGTAAGGCCGCCAGCCGGCGTCGACGGCCGCTCGCGAGGCGCCGACGGCCGCGCCGAGAAGGTCAGCCAGCTTCTCGAGGATGACGTAGTTCTCGGGGCCCTTCATCCCCCGGCCGCCGGAGACGATGACATCCGCCTCGAGGACGTCGACGCGCTCCTTCTTGGGGACGATGGTCTCCTTGACGGTCGCTCGGAAGTCCTTGTCCTCGAGCTTCGGGGCCACCTTGATCACTTCGCCGGACTTGCCGTTGGCGGTCGCCGCCGGGAAGACGTTCGGACGGATGGTCAGGAGGATCGGGTCGCCCTTGAAGCCGAGCTTGACCTGAGCCTTGCCGGCGTAGACCGGCCGGGTGGCGACGAGTTCCCCGTCGCCCTCCAGACCGATGACGTCGCCGGCGAGGGCCGCGCCGAGCCGCGCCGCGAGGCGGGCGGCCAGATCCTTGGCCAGCACCGAGACGCCGAAGATGACCACGGCCGGGCCGTTCTCCTTGATCAGGTCGCCCAGGACGCGGGTGTAGGGTTCGGTGTTGTAGTCCTTGAGTCGCTCGTCTTCGGCCACGTAGACCAGGTCCGGCCCATACTTGGCCACTTCCTCAGCCGCGGCCCCGACGTCGGCCCCGATGACCACGGCCGCGAGCCTGACGCCCCGGGCGGTGGCCAGTTGGCGGCCCTTGCCGATGGCTTCGAGGGAGATCTTGCGCGGCTTTCCGTCCCGCGCTTCGACGAATGCCCAAATGTCCTTAGCCATGTTCGCTCCCCCTCTTACAGGATCTTGGCCTCTTCGGCCAGGAGTTTGACGAGCTCGGGGGCGGTCTCCGCGGCGGCGCCGGTCAGGACCTTGTTCTTCCGCGCCTTGGACGGCACGAACATCTCCTTGACCTCGACCTTGGCGCCCTCACCGGCCAGGCCCAAAGCCTGGGCGTTGTGAACCCTGATCTCCTTCTTCTTGGCCTTCATGATCCCCATCAGGGCCGGCAGACGCGGGTTGTTCAACCCCTTCTGGGCGGTGAAGACCGCCGGCAACCTGACCTCGATGACCTGGCTGTAGCCGTCCAGATCGCGGGTCGCGGTGGCGGTCCCGGCACCCTTGTTCACCTCGAGCTTGGTGACCAAGTTGACCACCGGGATGTCTAGGAACTCGGCGACGGCCGCGCCGACGTAGGCGGCATCGTCGTCGACCGCCTGCTTGCCGGCGAGGATCAGGTCGTAGTTGCCGGCCTTCAGGGCCGCCGCCAGAGCCTTGGCGGTGACATAGGGATCGGCGCCCTCGAAGGTCGGGTCGGAGACGAGGATGGCGTCGTCGGCGCCCAAGGCTAAACAGGTCCGCAGGGCTTCCTGGGCGCGCTGTGACCCGAGGGTGACGGCGGTGATCTGGACGTCGCCGAGGCGCTCCCGGAGAAGGAGGGCCTCCTCCATGGCGAACTCGTCAAACGGGCTCACCACGCAGGTCACGCCTTCTTCGTTGATCTTCTTGTCCCCCGGTTTGACCTGGATCCTGGTCTCCGTGTCCGGGACGTGCTTAACCAGGACTGCTACTTTCATGGTCGGCCTCCTTCTTCACCTCAGACCTTGCCAATGCCATCCAGACCCACTGGCTCGGCCGCGCCGCAGGTCGGTGATGACGGCTGTGCCTGTCGGTACAAATAGGTCTAGTATTTCGAGGGCGGTCGGACCAACTCCTGCCTTGCGACCGCCCCGTGGACCTGCCCTTTTTTTGGCTATTCGGACCTAGACCCGTTCGACGACCGCGGCGATCCCCATGCCGCCGCCGATGCACAGGGTCACCAACCCGTAACGGGCGTTGCGGCGCCTGAGCTCATGGATGATGGTCGTCAGCAGCTTGGCCCCCGTGGCCCCGAGCGGGTGTCCGAGGGCGATCCCCCCGCCGTTGACATTGACCCTCGGGTCGTCGACCATCCGCCATTCCTTGAGGACCGCCAGGGCCTGGGCCGCAAAGGCCTCGTTCAGTTCGACCAGGTCGATGTCGTCCATCGTCAGGCGGGCCTTATCGAGGGCCTTCTGGCAGGCCGGAACCGGCCCGATGCCCATGATCGATGGCTCGACGCCGGCCGCCGCGAAGCTGACCACCCTGGCCATGGGCGTCAACCCCAGAGCGGCGGCCCTGGTCGCGCTCATCAGGACGACGGCGGCGGCCGCATCGTTCATCCCCGAGGAGTTACCCGGCGTCACCGTGCCGTCCTTCTTGAAGGCCGGGCTCAGACGGCCCAGCCCCTCCAGGGAGGAATCCGGGCGGGGATGCTCGTCGGTGTCGAAGCTGAGCGGCTCCTTGCCCTTCTGAGGGACCGGGACGGGAACGATCTCGTCCTTGAAACGGCCTTCGCGGATGGCCGCGACGGCCTTCTGGTGGCTGGCGACGGCAAAGGCGTCCTGTTCCTGCCGGGTCGTGTGGTACTTCTCGGCCAGGTTCTCGGCGGTCAGCCCCATGTTCATGGCGCCGAACTTCTCCGGCGGCGCGGCCCGCTCGGAGTTGCGGACGAAGGGGTCGAGGAGCTGCACGTGGCCCAGGCGGAAGCCGAGACGGGCCTCGGCGAAGTAGTAAGGGGCTCGGGTCATGCTCTCGGCCCCTCCGGCGACAACGATGTCGGCGTTCCCCGTCTGGATCTGCATCGCCCCGTTGACCACGGCCTGGAGGCCCGAGCCGCACTGGCGGTGAACCGTGTAGGCGGGGACGGTGATCGGGACGTCGGCCCACAGGGCGGCGACGCGGGCCAGGTTGGGCGCGTCGTTGGTCTGGAGGACGTTGCCCATGATGATCTCGTCGACCGCCCCCGGGTCGATGCCCGAGCGATGGATGGCCTCTCTGACGGCAATGGAACCGAGGATCTCCGGGGGGATATCCCTGAGGGCGCCGATGTACCGGCCGGCCGCCGTCCGTACGGCGCTGGTGATGACGACATCCTCCATGCCCTTGCCTCCTTTGGATGGGCGATGTTATAATTTTGGCGAAACTAGACGCTGTTCCACAAACTGATCGACCCAGGAGATGGCGATGGACCTACCATTCGTCTCGGCGATCCAGGAGCTCTTTCCCAGGGTGATGCGATACCTCGAAGCTGAAGAGATTCGTGAGCTGACCGGCCTCGGGGTGACCCCCGGCCAGATCAACGCCCTCTTGGTCCTGTATTTCACGGACAACGCCACCATGGGTGAGTTGGCCACTGAGATGTACCTGACTGAGAGCGCCTGCACCAGGCTGGTGGACCGGCTGGTCAAGACCTTTCTGGTGCGGCGGCGGGACGATGAGAAGGACCGGCGGGTCGTTCGGGTGTCCCTGACCTCCTATGGGCGACAGCTGGCGGAGCTGGTCAACGCCAGGCGCCAGCGCCGTTTCTCCGAACTCGCGAAGGGACTCGCGGCGGAGGAGCAGGGCATGCTGATTTCATCGCTGCGGGCCATCCTGCGGGTGTTCAAAGAGCAGGAGGCCGAGCGAAACCGGCACGAGGCGGAGAAGAACGCCGAGTCCGCGGGAACGAAGCCACAGCGCCGGGGCCGCCAGCCCAAGGAGACCTGAGCGAACAAGATCGATGATGCCCCCGGCCGTACGGGCCGGGCCCGGCTGGCGGTCGCCCCAACAAGGCGACCGCCGGCCTTTTCCGTTGGGCCCTCCTGCGGGGCGGCCCGGCCTGAGGGGCACCCAAGTCAGCCCCTGAGCATGGCCTCGAGGACCGCCGCTGGGTCCTGGGCGACGATGAAGTCGGCGACGCTGAGGAGCCCGACGTCAGCCTTGTCGACCACGGCCACCACGACCCTGGCCTTGGCGATGGCCGCGTTGTGGGTCGTCGAGCCGTCAATCCCGAAAGCCAGGTAGAGGTGCGGATAGATGGGGCCGGCCGAGGAGTCGACGAGTTGGGTCGGCTTGGCCCAACCGAGGTCGACCGCCTCCTTGCTCGCCCCGACCACTCCGCCGAGACGGTCGGCCAGCGACTGAAGCTTGGCGAAATTCCCGGCCGAGCCGAGGCCGGGGCCCCCGGCCACGACCACGCGGGCCTGGGCCAGTGGGACCTCCCGGCGGGTCGGCTCACGGGAGACCGGTTCGAGGTCCCGCCGCTTGGCCCCGGGCAGTTCCAGGGTCCTGACCTGCCCCCGCCGGGCGCTGTCGCGCCCGACCGCCGAGAAAGCCACCGGGTCGAGGGAGAAGACGGTCGTCTTACCGGACGGGGTGATCCGCGTCCGGAAGCGACCGGAGTAAACGGGACGATTGGCGTCGACGACCTTTTCGCCGTAGGCGGGCATCAGTTCGTCGGCCAGGGAGACATAGGCCGAACCGGCGGCGGCGGCCACCCTTGGCAGGACCCGCATGGTCTCGGCACCGGCCAGCCCGTAAAGGGCCGAGGGGGCCTCCTTGAGGACCGCCTCGATCAGCAGTCCGGCCGGATCGGCCGGGCCCTTGAGGACGACGACCTCGTCGGCGCCGGCGGCGAAGAGACGGGACGGGTCGGCGGGCTCAGCGGTGACTATGGCGGAGACGGTCGTCCCCTGCTCGTCGGCGACCGGGCGGACCGCCGTGACGGCCGCCGGGGACGAGCCCTCGGGGACGTAGACCCACAGCCCGCCGGCCTTGGCCCCGGCCCCCTCCCCGGCCATCTCGATGGCCCCCGGCTGACAGGCTGGGACGCAGGCCCCGCACTCGACGCAGCTCTCGGCGAAGACGGCCTTCCCGTCGACGACGTCGACCGCGAAGAAGGCGCAAGCCTGAAGGCACAGGCCGCAGCCGTTGCACTTCTCCGGAACGAGCTTGAGCTTCTCCGGCAACTAGACCACCCGCCTTTCCCGCAGGCGGCCCAGGAGGATCTGGACCGACTCAGCCACGTTCGAGCCGGTAATGGGTTCCCTGGCTCGGCGTTTCTGTTCGTTGGAAACGACCCCGCGGGCCTTCACAACCGGGGCTCGCGGGGAGACCTCGACGGTCTCGATGGGGGCCTTCATCGCCTTGGCCGCGGCCAGCATGTTGGGCTTGCCGGGGGCCGGCGCGGCCGGTCCGACGGTGACCACCGCCGGCCCTTCGATCCTGTAAGTGACCAGAGCATCGTCTTCCCAAGCCTGGACGGTCAGGCCGCCGGCCCCGCCCTCGAGGGAGCGGGCCCCGGTGACGCACGGTACCCCGAGCAGTTCGGCCAGCATCGGGCCGACCGCCCCGCGGCCGTACTCGGCCGAGGCCTGTCCGCAGAAGACCAGGACCTTGACGGGTTCGTCACCTGCACCAGGCGCCCCAGCCACCTTGGAGATGACCTCGGCCAAGCCGCCGGCGACGACCAGCGGATCGACGGCCGCCTCGTCGGCCAGGGGCTGAGCGATCCGGAAGGCCCGGTTGGCCCCGAAGGCGAGGGCCTGCCGGAAGACCGACTCGTCGGCGGCCGAGACCCACCCTAGGGCGACGACCTCCTCCGCCCCGGCCTTCTTGGCCATCTCGAGGGCGGCCCGGTCCAGCGCCGGCAGCTCTCGTTGGGCCTCGGAGGTGTCGAGCGCCCCCATCGACCAGAGGATGTTCCAGGTCGAGAAGGCCACCGACAGACAGACAAAGGCCTTCATTTGCCTGACCTCAACAGCTCGCGGGCGATGACCAGCTTCTGAATCTCGTTGGTGCCCTCGTAGATCTTGAGGATCCGGGTATCACGGTAGGCCCGCTCGATCCGGTACTCCTTCATGTAGCCGATCCCGCCGTGGACCTGGACCGCCATGTCGGCCACCTCGCAAGCCATCTCGCTGGCGTAGAGCTTGACCATGGCGGCCTCGCGGGTGACCTTCTGCCCCTGGTCGTACTTCCAGGCGGCGTTGTAGGTCATCAGCCGGGCGGCGTGGATCTTCGTCGCCATGTCCACCAGATACCACTGGATGGCCTGGTTGTTGGCGATCGGCTGCCCGAACTGGACTCGCTGCTGGGACCACTGGATGGACATCTCGAGGAGCTTCTGGGCCCCGCCGACGGCCCCGGCGGCGAGCCCGATCCGGCCGCAGTCAAGGGCCTTCATGGCCGTGACGAAGCCGGCCCCGAACTCGCCGAGGACGTTCTCCGCCGGGACCTCCATGTCTTCGAAAATGAGCTCGGCCGTGTGGGAGCCGCGGAGGCCCATCTTCTGGTCGATCTTGCCGACCTTGAAGCCGGGGAAGTCCTTCTGGACGATGAAGGCGGTGACTCCCCCGCGGGCCCCGAGGGACTTGTCGGTCACCGCGTAGACGACCAGGACGTCGGCGATGTTGCCATTGGTGATCCAGATCTTGCTGCCGTTGATGATGTACTTGTCGCCCTTCCGGACGGCCGTCGTCTGAAGGTTGGCCGCGTCGGAACCGGCGTTCGGTTCGGTCAGGGCGAAGGCGGCGATCTTCTTCCCGGCGCACAGGTCGGGCAGGTATTTCATCTTCTGCTCTTCGGTTCCGCCGAGGTAGATGGACATGCAACCGATGCCGGTGTGGGCCCCGATCAGGTTGCCGAAGGGGGCCGAGCCGCCAATCTCCTCGAGAACCAGGCAGTACCCGAGCTCGCCGATCCCCACCCCGCCGTACTCTTCCGGGAAGGGCAGGCCGAAGAAGCCCATCTCAGCCAGTTCCTTGATGAGTTCGGGCGGGATCTCGTCCTCTTCTTCGATCTTGTCGACGACCGGCAGGATCCGGTCGTTGAAGTAGTCACGCGCCGTGCGGCGCACCATCTCCAGGTCTTCCGGGATGGTGAAATCCACGTCGGTCCCCCCCTTATTTCCCCTTGAACTGCGGCTTCCGCTTCTGGAGGAAAGCGGTGATGCCCTCGACGCCGTCCTCGCTCTTGAAGCACTCGACGGACCCGTTGAACTCGACGTCGAGGCCCTCCTCGATCGAGGCGTCGAGGCCTTGGAAGACGGCCTTCTTGATGGCCGCCATAGCGATCGGGGCCTTGGTCGCCAGCATCCGGCCGACGTTCTTGGCCGTGGTCAGGAGCTCGCTGTCCGGGACGACCTTGTTGACCAGGCCGACCCGCAGGGCGTCCGGGGCCTTGATCATATCTCCCGTCAGGAGAAGCTCCATCGCCTTGGTCTTGCCGATCAGCCGCGGCAGGCGTTGGGTGCCGCCCCAGCCGGGGATGATCCCCAGGTTGATCTCGGGCTGGCCGAAGCGGGCGCTCTCGGCGGCGATCCGGAGATCGCAACCCATTGCCAGCTCGTTACCGCCGCCGAGACAGACCCCGTTGATGGCGGCGATGACCGGTTTGGGGTAGGTCTCGATGTCGGTGAACAGCTTCTGACCGTTGCGGATCTGGGCGAAGGCGGCCTCGCCCGGCTCGCCCTGACCGGCCCCGAAGGAACTGATGTCGGCCCCGGCGACGAAGGTATACTGGCCGGCCCCGGTGATGATGATCACCCGGACCGAGGCGTCGTCGCGGAGTTCCTTGAAGGCCTGGGTCAACTCGCCGATGCACTCCGGGTTCAGGGCGTTGACCGGCGGCCGGTTGATGGTGATGATCGCCAGTGGGGGCTCCTTCTCCAGGATGATCGTGTTGAAAGCCATGGTCTCCCCTCCTTGTGGATGGCGGAGCCGCCGCTATTGCGGAGCGCCGCCGGTGTATTCGTAAAACCCTTTCTGGGTCTTGACCCCGAGGTGGCCCCTGGCGACCAGGTCGCGCAGGCGCGAGGAGATGTAGAAACGGTTCTCCCCGTACTGCTTCTGGAGGCCTTCCATCTTCTGCAGGACGACGTCAAGGCCCATCTGGTCGGCCATGGCGAATGGCCCGGCGGCGTAGCCGGCGCCCGCCCGCATGGCCAGGTCGATGTCCTTCATGCTGGAGATGCCCTCGTCCAGCAGCCGGCAGGCCTCGGCGAAGGCGATCAGCTGGGACCGGTCGAGGATGTTCTGTTCGGCCTTGGGATCCATCGGTCTCCCTCCTTAGCCCGTGTAGTCGAAGAAGCCTTTGCCGGCCTTGGCCCCGAGGTGACCCGCCTTGACCAGTTCGACCAGGTTGTTGGGCGGCGTGAAGCGCTCGCCGTAGGCGGCTTCGAGGGTGCGGGCGGTGTCCAGGGCAATGTCGAGACCCAGCGAGTCGGTCAGGACGAACGGCCCCATCGGCGCCCCGCCCTTGGCCTTCATCAGGTCGTCGATGTCCGAGTAGGGGGTCCCGGTCTCTTCCTGGAACCTGAGGACCTCGGCCATCGAGGCCATCAAGACCCGGTTGACCAGGAACCCGGGGCACTCCTTGACGCGGACCGGCAACTTTCGCAAGCTCTCGGTGAACTCGACGGCCGTGTCCATCGTCTCGTCGCTGGTCTCCCGGCCGGCGATGACCTCGACCAGCTTCATCACGCTGGCTGGGAAGAAGAAGTGGAGACCGACGACCCGCGGCGCCCGCCTGGTCGCCGAGGCCATCTCGCTGATGGACAGGGCCGAGGTGTTGGAGGCGAGGAGGGTCGTCGACGGGCAGACCTGATCCAGCTCGGCGAAGATCTTCTGCTTCATCTCCATCTTCTCGGGGACGGCCTCGATGACGATGTCGACGTCCTTGAACTCCTTGTAGTCGACGGCCGGGACGACCAGCCCGATCTTGGAGTCGGCTTCGCCCTGGCTCATCTTCCCGGACTTGACCCGGCGGTAGTAGATCGACTTGATCCTCTCCAGGCCCTTGTCGACGAACCTCTGCTCGACGTCCTTGAGGACCACGGGCAGGCCGCTGTACGAGATGACCTGGGCGATCTCTGACCCCATCGTCCCGGCCCCGATCACGGCCGCCTTGAAGATGTACACTCATTGACCCCCCTTACCGTCGATTGGGTCTCAGTTCTCCGGCAGCTCAAGAATGACGCTGCCGCCCTGGCCACCGCCGACGCACATCGTCGCCAACCCATACTTGACGCCGCGGCGCCGCATCTCGTAGGTGAGGGTGTTGATCAGGCGCAGCCCGGTGGCCCCGATCGGATGGCCGAGGGCGATCCCGCCGCCGTTGACGTTGGCGATGTCGTTGTTGAAGCCCAGCTCGCGCTGGCAGGCCAGGTACTGGGCGGCGAAGGCCTCGTTCAGCTCGATCAGCCCGATGTCCTTGAGCTCGAGACCGGCCCGCTGGAGGGCGATGCGGGTCGAGTAGACCGGACCGATGCCCATGATCTTCGGGTCGACCCCGGCGAAGCCATAGGACTTGACGTAGGCGAGCGGCTTCTTGCCGAGCTCCCTGGCTTTCTCCTCGCTCATGACGATGACCGCCCCGGCGGCGTCGTTCATCGGGCAGGCGTTGCCCGGGGTGACCGTCCCGTTCTTCTCCCGGAAGATGGTCGGGTAAAGGGCCAGACGTTCGAGGGACAGGCCGGCCTGCGGACCCTCGTCGTTGACGACCAGCTCGGGCTCCCCTCGCTTCTTCGGCACGCTGACCGGGACGATCTCGTCCTTGAACTTCCCCATCCGCTGGGCCATGAAGGCCTTCTTATGCGAAAGGACCGCCCACTCGTCCTGCTCCTGGCGGGAAATGTTGTACCTTTCGGCCAGCCGCTCGGCGGTCTCGCCCATGATCATCTCGGCGAAGGGGTCGATCAGGCCGCACCAAATGGAGTCGTCGAAGGTCGTCGGGCGCAGCCTCAGGCCCCACCTGGCGCCGTAGACCAGGTACGGCGCGCCGGACATCTGCTCGACGCCGGCGGCCAAATAAAGATCACCAGCCCCCGCCTGGATGGCTTGGACAGAGCTGGTGATGGCTTGCAGACCGCTGGCGCAATTCCGTTGGACGCTGAAGGCCGGGGTCTCGATGGGCAGCCCGGCGAAAAGAGCGATCTGGCGGGCGACGTTGGCTTCCTTCGGCGGCATCCCGCCGCAGCCGACAACGACCTCGTCGATCTGGCTTGCTTCGATCTCGGCCCGCTTGATGACTTCCCTGACGGCGACCACCCCGAGCTGGGTGGCGGTCATGTCACGAAAAGCCCCGCCGAAATTGCCGACGGGGGTCCGGCAGGCCGCGGTGATGACGCACTTCTTCATGCCGCGTAGCTCCTCCTCCCAAGTCCGCTTGGAATGAGACGCGCGTCGTGCCTGCTATCGCCCCCCTTTTTTGGACGGGGTTGCAGCTTCAGTTGTAGTGGCGCCGGGTTGAAGAGTGAGGAAATGCGAGTATGTTCAGTCTAGTTTGATGGTAGCACTGCCAGGCAACATTTGTCAACGGGGAACTTTGCAGCCGGAAAATAACTCGCGGGAACGCTGAAGGCCGACCCCTGAGCCTGGCGCCTTACCGGCGCCGGCGGCCGCGGGCCGGCCCTCTGTGGTCGTGGGATCGGGGCGGGAGTCAAACGTCTAGGACGGCCGGCGGCGCAGAGCCCGGCGGTAATCCTCCTCGGAGTTGATGTTGAGAAAGAGGGTCTTCGGGTCGCCGAGGGCCCTCACGCTTTGCTCGGCCAGGACGGATAGGCGGACCGCCGGATAGAAGCTGACCACCCGGCGGCGCCCGGCGGCCATCGCCTCTTCGACGGCCGAATGGCAGGTCCGGGCATAGGCCGCCACCAGCGGTTCATACTCACCCCCGGCGAAGGGCACGGCCGCATCGGCCCCGGCGGCGACGATCGAGCCGACCCTTTCCAAGAGGTCGGCCGGGACCAGCGGCTGGTCGCAGCCCATGAAGACGACGGTGCGGTGCCGGGCGGCCAGGAGCCCGCTGTAGATCCCCCCCAGCGGCCCGTAGCCGGGCATCACGTCGGGCACGACCCGATCGGCATAGGGCCGATAATCATCGGCCTCGCCGGCGACGATGACCACTTCCTCGACCAGGGGGCGCAGCCTGGCGGCCACGTGGGCGATGAGCGGCCGGCCGCCGAAGTCCAGGAGGGCCTTGTTTCGGCCGAGCCTGGTGCTGCGTCCGCCGGCCAGGATGACCCCGCTGAAGGCGGGCTTGGGCCCCCCGGGTCCGGCCAGAGCCAGGTGATCGAAGAACTGGGCCCATCTCGCGGACGACCCGGGGCCGAGGACCGGGATGGCCTGGGGCAGTCCAGGCGGGCGGCTTGCGGCGGCGACCGCCAGGACCCCCGGCGGATAGGACTGCGGGGCGAAGACGGCCCCGCTGAACGGCTTGGCCCGGCCGCCGCGGACGAACACCTTGGGCAGATGAGACTCCCTGAAGCCCTCGACGATGGTCAGGTCGTTTCGCCCAAAGGCCACGACCGCAAGGTCCAGGGCCTGTTCGAGGGGGGATGTGCCGGGCTCGACCGGCCTTTCGGCGGCGCTGGCGGCCGTTCCGGAGGCGACGGCGGCCATGGTCTCCGGGCCCACGAGGACGACTCCGGCCGCGCCGGCCTCGAGGAAGCGGTCGCTATCCCTGGGGGGGCCACCCCGACGGTCGAAGCCGTGGGCGGCGTGCTTGATGACGACAATCCGGCGCCCCCTCCCGGCCAGGCTGGGAAGGACGCCGGAGATCAAGGTTGTCTTGCCGCTTCCGGAACCGCCGACGACGGCAATCGCCGGGACGTATGGCCTCATCTCTTCCTCCCTGATTCAGGGATGCCCGCCGCAAGCCGGCCGGCCCTCTCCCCTCCCCTATTCGTCCGCTCGGTGGCAGGCCACCTGATGACCGGGGGCGAGTTCACGCATGACCGGTTCTTCGACCCGGCAACGGTCGATGGCCAGCCGGCATCGGGTGTGGAAGCGACAACCGGGGGGCGGGTTGATCGGGCTCGGGACGTCACCCTCGAGGACGATTCGCTCCCGATGGTGGCGCGGGTTGGGAATCGGGATCGCCGAAAGCAAGGCTTGGGTGTACGGGTGGAGGGGGTCGGCAAAGAGCTCCGGCTCACTCGCCGTCTCGACCAGCTTGCCGAGGTACATCACCCCGATGTGGTCGCTGATGTGCTTGATCACCGCGAGATCGTGGGCGATGAACAGGTAGGTCAGGCCGAACTTGGCCTGGAGGTCGGCCAAGAGGTTGAGGACCTGCGACTGGATGGAGACATCGAGGGCCGAGACGGGTTCGTCGCAGACGATCAGCTTGGGGTTGAGGGCCAGGGCCCGGGCGACGCCAATCCGCTGGCGCTGTCCGCCGGAGAACTCATGCGGATAGCGCTTGGCGTGGGCCGGGGTCAGGCCGACCACCTTGAGCAGCTCCATGACCCGGTCTTCCTTGTCTTTCCCCCTGGCCACCCCGTGAACGGTCAATGGCTCGCCGACGATCTCGCCGACGGTCATCCGCGGATCCAGGGAACTGTAGGGGTCCTGGAAGATGATCTGCATCTCTCGCCGGAGCCGGCGCAGCTCCTCCCGGCCAAGCTTGAAGATGTCCCGGCCGGCGAACTTGACCGTCCCGGAGGTCGGTTCTTCAAGCCTCAGGACGACCCGCCCGGTGGTCGTCTTGCCGCAACCGGACTCGCCCACCAGCCCCAACGTCTCCCCGCGGCGGATGTCGAAGCTGACCCCGTCGCAGGCCTTCACGAAGGCGACGGCCCGGGATATTATCCCGCCCGTCACCGGGAACCATTTGACCAGGTCGCGGACCTCTACGAGGCTCTCGCCGGAGGTCACGACGGGGCGGGTCTGGGCCACTTAACAGACCCCCTGTCGCTTGGATGGGGCCGCCTTGGATGGGGCCGGGTCCTTTGCCGGTCGGGATTCGCCCATGGGAGGGCCGAATCCTGCCCCGGCGCAAGAGCTCAGCGGCGACGGGACCGCGGGCGACGGGCGGTCGTGTAATGGTCCTTGTCGGACAGCCCGTTGGGGTTGACGAAATGGGAATTCTTGGCCCCGATCAGAGCGGCCGTCCGGTTCATGAGCTCGGCGAAGGCGGGCGTCCCCGACCGTCACCAGGTCGTCGAGGCGACCGACTTCCAGGGCGATGACGGCGGTCAGGGCCTTGGTCGTGCTGGCCGGGTACTCCCGCGCGTCGGGGCGCATCGAATAGAGCCCCTGACCCGTCCGCAGGTCGATGAGGATGGCGCTGCGACGACTGGATGGATGGATGGCCGGAGGAGGGTCCGGCCGGGCGTCTTGGGCATTGGGCTGAATCACCTAGAATTGCCTTTTCGACGCCCACCTGACCTTCCCTTTCCGGTCTGGAAATAAAGGGTGCTGGTAAACGAGCCCATTGAGAGCGGTCCGCCGGGAATAGGCACGCAAATCGCCCTTTTCGACGCACTGGACCTTCCGGTTGTCGAAACTTCCTTGGCCCTTGAGACTGGGAGGTCCAAAAATGGGTAAAAAACCCGGCCCTGTCAGCCGATAACCATAGTGTGGGAGCACGGAAGCCTATCCTTGGGGGGAAGAAACTTGCAGGTTAAAGACCTGGTGGCCACCAATATCCCGGTGATCGCGCCGGACACTCCGGCCTCCGCCGCCGCCGCCAGGCTCACTGAAGCCAAATCCCAGTGCGCTCTGGTCATGTCCGGCGAGCGCTTGGCA
Source organism: Bacillota bacterium (assembly GCA_036504675.1). Lineage (NCBI taxonomy): Bacteria > Bacillati > Bacillota > Bacillota bacterium. Next base: position 50,604 of record DASXUT010000004.1, read on the forward strand.
GGGTTAGTCTCCGACCAGGAGCTGAGGGCCCTCCTCGCCCGTGGCGGGGTCAACCCGGAGGCCCCGGTCAGCGAGCTGATGGTGCCGGCCAAGAACCTCTCCCTGGTGACCATGGACACTCAGATGGAGCAGGCCGCCGAGATGATCGCCGAACAGAAGGTGGTCGGCCTGCCGGTGGTCGACAAGGACAAGATCGTCGGCGTCCTCACCCGCGACACCGTCCTGTCCTACTTCTCCTGGCAGGAGATCTCCGGGCGAGAGCGGGAGGCCTGGGAGCGCCGGGCGGGGATGATCCTCAAGTCCCTCCATGAGGGACTTATCGTCGTCGACAAGGACCTCGTCATCCGGGAGTACAACGCCGCCGCCGAACGGCTGACCGGCAACAAAGCCGCCGACCGCCTGGGTCAGAAGGCCCGCGTCGTCAGTGTCAATGACTCGCCGATCTTCAAGGTGATGTCCAGCGGTCAACCGATCTACAGCGAAGAGTCCCAGTTGAAGGATGGGCGCTGGTTCCTGGCCAACTATGTCCCGCTGATCGAGAGCGGCGAGGTCACCGGGGTCATTCAGACCTTCAATGATATCAGCGACCAGAAAGAGCTCCAGCGCGAACTCCAATCGGCCCGCGACGAGCTGGACAAGGCCTTCGCCCTGACCCTTCCCAACTCCAAGGTCGAGCACAAGCTGAAGCACTCCCCGGAGTATCGGGATGTCTACCTTCTCCACAGCAAGAAGATAAAAATCACCGAGGTCATCGCCGACGGTTGCTACCAGCACGTGGTCAACTCGATGCGGGTGGCGGCCGACCTCAATGACAAGGGCGTCATGAGCCTCATCGGGATCAACAAGGATACCGTCGTCCAGTCGATCATCTTCCACGACATCGGCAAGAGCCAGCCCCAACTGGCCGTGGGCGACATTGTGGACCCCAAGAAGACCTTCGAGGACGGCTACCTCCACGCGGCCCGCAGCGCCGACATCGCCCAGCACTTCTACAACAAGGACGCCGACGTGGTTCACCTGATCCGCTACCACCATCACGAAGAGAATGTCCTTCCGTCCGACTTCCCGCCGCAACTCTTGCCGATGCACCGGTTGTTGCGAGTAATCGACGGCCTGTCGGCTTGCCTGACCCGGCGGAAGGGGTCGTACCGGCTGGCCGCCGACGGATCACGGTTGATCGTCTCGGAGCACAACGGTCACCCCCAGTTCAACAACGAATGGAGCATCGACTTGTTCACCGGTGAACGGCACATCCTCCAGACCTTCCCGGTCACTGAGGAGAACGGAAATATAGGCACACAGGTGTCCGCCGGCGCTTGACGAAGCGGAAAGCTGCACGAAAAAGACGGCTACCCGTGATGGGGGCCGTCTTTGCTATCCGCGACCAGAACAACGCGTTCTTAATCTTAGCCTCAGATGGGATTGCTTCAACCCGGTTGGGGCTTTGAGTCGTGTTTGTCGGTGACTAGACTCAAAAGGCTGTGATCCCGGGTCCAGCATGATGCCGGTGCCGGTGTGATCCTCCCGGTCGATGCCGGCGTCGCTGCGGCCTGCTCGTTCTCTAAGGGGTAGACCGATGTAGGGACCGCCTGCGAACAGGAGGCAAGACGTTGTCGAAGAGTAGCCATAGAGCGTCAATGCCGAACAGAAACCACCAAGCTCTAGTAGCAATCTTGCCCGCGCGGACAGAACGGTCCCATAAATCCTCTTGATCCTTAACGTTGTATGCCGGATATGTGCCGGAATACTTGCCGAAGACATCCTGCCACTTATATGATGTCCATCTGTCTACCTTGAACCGGATTATACCGTCGGAATAGGTCTTGGTGCCAACATAGTCATACCTAAGAACCCATGCTAATACGAGCGCAATCATGAAGATGATGGGTAGCCACTTAACCCATCTAGCCCCTCTCACCTGATCTTGCCTCCTCCCTGTCTCCAGTCAAACCAAACGGCCCCTTGTGTCGCTGCCTACTCTACCCGATGACTCCCGGCGGGACGACTTCCGAGCCCAAAGCATTGACCCAAGGTCTTCAACACCACGTCTCCAAAGGACCAATACCAGTTGAGGGCGGTTGTCACAAACCTGTCGGCTAGGATAGCAGCACTCTGGGGCGTTGGAAATTCCCACTCGACACCCTTGAACGCGTGGACATGGTTTCGAGAAGTGGTAATCGGTGCGGGACTGTCGACAGTGCATTGGGGGAGTCTACCTATCCAATCTTGAATTAGGGCAGCAAGTCGCTTCCTTCTTTGGCTCAGCGGTGCAAGATCAGATTCTTGTTCTCCCCAGTCAGTTGAAAGCCCGATGGCAAAATCCCCGACCTTTCTATCCGCAACCATTCTGAGAACAAAGCGGTCATTGCCATCGAACGGAGTGGCTCCAAACTGGCAGAACATCGGATTACTCGGTGCTGGCCCCGTTTTGTCCCAGCCCCCGGGGAGGAACCTCCAGCCAGTCAACCTTGGGTCGCGTCTTGCCAGGGATTATACTTCGATCAGCATACCCAGTCGATCTCCTATTGCGCGTCGGCCCTCAAACGCCCTCAAGAACCTCAGTACCTCCATGTCCGACACGGCGTTGCGCGCATCGCTTGTCAGCCAGGGGAAAACGGCTCCCCCGACAGTCTGGCCAACGATGAGTAAGAGAGCCGTGTTTCGTGCCTCTAAGTATAGTGGACCCAGAAAACTAGACACGAAGATGGCCGGTTTTAAGTTACAATCGGGGTATGAGGAAAAAGCACTCGCCTGAGCTGAAAGCCCAGATTGTGCTGGAAATGCTCAAGGAAGAGAAGACGATCACAGAACTGGCCTCCCAGTATGGGCTTCACCCAAACCAGCTCCACCGGTGGCGGAGCCAGGCCTTGAAAAACCTACCC
>DASXUT010000005.1 GCA_036504675.1 Bacillota bacterium
TGCTCCAGAAGGTCCACCACCGCGACGCCACCCTGCTGTCGGCGGCCACGGTTTTCGACATGGCCACGGCCGGCGGAGCCCGCGCCGCCCGCCTCGACGCCGGCGTCCTGCGCCCGGGGAAGCTGGCCGACGTGGTCATCCTCGACCTCGACGGGCCCCACATCGGCCCGGTCAACGATCTCCTGCAGACCATCGTCTACTGTTCCAAGGCGTCTGACGTCCGGACGACGATCATCGACGGCCGAATCCTGATGCGAGACCGCCGGATCCTGCCGGTCGACGAGCCGGCGATCATCGGGCGGGCCCGTGAGCTGGCCGCCGAATACCAGCGCCGGGCGGTCGGCAAGCAGTTGAAGACCCAATTCTAGGTGGCACAGACCAATGAGTCCCGGGATGAAAGGTCCGTGAGCACGGGGGGATGGGACGTGACGGAAGAGATCCAGGTCAAGATCATCGGCGTCAGCGGCAGCCCGAGGAAGGGGGCGACCCAGTATGCGGTCCGCGAAGCCCTTCAGTCGGCCGAGGAGGTTCCCGGGGTGTCGACCGAGTTCATCGACCTCAGGGGCAAGAAGCTCGGCTTCTGCAACCACTGCAACCGCTGCGTCCGAGAGGGCATCCGGCACTGCGTCGGCAACAAGGAGGACGACCTGACCCCCGAGATTTACGCCAAGATGACCGAGGCCGACGGGTTCGTCTTCGGCTCCCCGGTCTACCAGATGACCATGTCCGCCCAACTCCAGGCGTTCATCAACCGGCTCCGTCCGATCGCCCCGCTGATCCGCGAGGGGCACTGGGCCTCGCGAGTGGGCGGGGCCATCGCCGTGGGCGGGACTCGCCACGGCGGTCAGGAGACGACCCTCCTGGCAATCAACAACTTCTTCCTCTGCACCGGGATGGTCTCGGTCAGCGGCGGCGTCTACGCTTACAACGGCGGGGCCATCTGGTCGCAGGACAAGAAGGAAGAAGGGGCTCACGACGACCTGGTCGGCATCGAGACGGTTCGCGTCCTCGGCCGAAGGGTCGCCTTCACGGCGAAAATGCTGAAGGCCGGGGCCGAACGCCTCTCCAGGGACTTCGAGCCGCTGCGCTTCACCGGGCTTCGGGGCCAGGCCGACGTCGACCGGCGGGCCCAGCGGTTTGCCAACCAGGAATAGCGATTGGGGGAACGGCGTCCTTGCTGAGCGTCAACGCCCGGGCGATGAGAATCGTCCGGAGGATAATCGATGAAGCCGAGGCCCTCGGGGTCGAGGTCCACCGGCTCCCCAACGGGGCCACCGTCATCGACATGGGCGTCGCCCGCCAAGGCGGGTGGGAGGCGGCCCGTCTTTTCTGCCAGGCCACCCTGGGCGGCCTCGGGCGCTTGGAATACGGCTTCTTCGACCTGGACGGCATCGAGCTCCCGGAGGTCAGGGTCTTCATCGACGACCCGGCCGTCGCCCTCCTGAGCAGCCAGCTGTCCGGCTGGCCGCTGAATGAGATGAAGAACGAGGCCGGAGTCGTCCCGCTGGTCTCCGGGCCGGTCAGGGCGGTCGCCCAGCGAGACCGGTTCTCCCAGGCCGTCGCCTATCGCGACGATTCGCCCGAGCTGGTGGCGGGTCTTCAGGACACCCGGTTACCCGACGAGCGGCTGACCGAGCTCATCGCCAAGGAGTGCGGGCGCACGGCCGCCGATGTTTACGTCCTCGTCGCTTCCACGGCCAGCCTGGTGGGGGCGATCAACGTCGTCTCGAGGACCATGGAGACGGCCATCTGGCGCCTGCACAGCCTCGGCCTCGGGGCCGACCGGATCATCTCCGCCTGGGGCAAGGCTCCCCTGCCGCCCCTGACCAACGACGAGTACGAGGCCATGGTCAGGACCAACACTTACACCTACTATGGTGGGACGGTGGGCTTCTTCGTCGACGAGGACGACGCCGTGGTCAGAGCGGCCATGCGGGACTTCCCGCTGGCCCCGCATACCTGCCCTCACTATGGTGTCCCCTTCCGCAAGCTCCTGGAGGACGCCGGCGGGGACATCTTCAACGTCAAGGGCTTCGTCCACTGCGTGACCAAGGGGATCGCCAACAACGTCAGGTCCGGAAAGGTCCACGCCACCGGCGCCGTCGACAAGAGGATGCTCCGATCGTGTTTGGACTGAGGAAAGGCGGGATGGGCTTTGGACGGTGACATCCTCCTGGAGACCCGGGGCATCACCAAGTCATTCCCCGGGGTCCTGGCCAACGACAAGATCAGCTTCGACATAAGGAAGGGCGAGGTCCACGCCCTCCTCGGGGAGAACGGGGCCGGCAAGACCACCCTGATGAGCATCCTCTTCGGTCTCTATCAGCCTCAGGAGGGTGAGGTCCGCTTCGACGGCCGGGCGGTCAGGATCGACTCGCCCAAGGCGGCCCTGCGGCTCGGTATCGGCATGATCCATCAGCACTTCATGCTGATCCCGAACCTGACCGTCCTGGAGAACGTCATCCTCGGCCTGCCGTCGGCCCGGCCGCCCCTGTTGGAACTGGGCAAGGCTCGGGCCGGGGTGCGGGAACTGTTCGACCGATACAACTTTGACATCGATCTGGACGCCTACATCCGGGATCTATCCGTCGGGGCCCAGCAGCGGGTGGAGATCGTCAAGGCCCTCTACCGTCGGGCCAGGCTGCTGATCCTCGACGAGCCCACGGCCGTGCTCACCCCCCAGGAGTCCGAGGAGCTGTTCGGGGTCCTCCGCGGCCTGAGGGAGCAGGGGGCGTCGATCATCTTCATTTCCCACAAGATCGAAGAGGTCCTCGAGATCAGCGACCGGGTCACGGTCCTCCGGGACGGACGGGTGGTCGGAACAGTCCAGACCGCCGCCACCACCCGGGAGGAACTGGCCAGGCTGATGGTGGGGAGAGAGGTCATCACCTCGTTGCCCAAAGCCCCCGCCGAGCCGGGTCCCGTGGTCCTCGAGATGACCGGCGTCACCCTCCAGGGAGGCACCAGATCGGCCCTCCATGAGGTCTCCCTGACCGTTCGAGCCGGTGAGATCCTGGGGGTCGCCGGGGTCGACGGGAACGGCCAGGACGAGCTCGGGGAGGTGATCGCCGGGCTCCGCCGGGGGTATTCCGGCGAGACCAGGGTCTTTGGGAAGGACATCGCCGGGATGAGCGCCAAGGGCCTCATCGAGGCCGGCCTCGGCCACATCCCCGCCGACCGGCGGAGACAGGGGCTGGTCATGGAATTCGATGTCGGCGAGAACATGATCCTCCACGCCCACGACCGCCCGCCTCTGGCCCGCCACGGCCTTCTGGCCCTGGCCAAGATCCGCGAGTACGCTCAGGGTTTGATCGACGCTTATTCCATCAAGGCCCCCGGCAGCGGTACGCCGATCAGGCACCTCTCCGGGGGGAATCAGCAAAAAGTGGTTTTGGCCCGCGAGCTGGACCGGAGGCCCAGGCTTCTGCTGATTCTCCAGCCGACCAGAGGATTGGACATCGGGGCCAGAGAATATGTCCACCGCCAGCTCTTGGAGCAACGGGGCAAGGGGGCGGCCATCGTCCTCATCTCGACCGACTTGGAAGAGGTCCGCTCGCTCTCCGACCGCCTGGCCGTGATTTATGAAGGTCGGATCGTCGGCGAGCTCGACCCGAGGACAGCTGGGGTCGAGAAGATCGGTTTGATGATGGCCGGGGTAGTCGACCGACCGGTCTAGAGGGGTTCCGGGGCACAGGAGGTAGAAAGCGGCTTGGCGATCAGAAGGCTGGAGACTGGACCCTTGTATCACAAGGTGCGGGAGGCCATCTTCGAGTACGTTCAGCGGGGGGAACTCCCGCCCGACAACCGGCTTCCATCCGAGGACACGCTATGCAGCAAGCTGGGCGTCAGTCGCAACACCGTGCGTGAGGCCCTGCTGGCTATGGAACACGAGGGGCTGGTGACCAGGAAACGGGGGATGGGGACCTTCATCCACCCCAGCGCCCTGAAGGCTGGACCCCGCATCGAGCTCGTCTTCGATTTTGCCCAGCTGATCCTGGCGGCCGGATACTCGGACCGCTCGGTCAGCCACCACGCCTACGAAAGCACGGCCGACGAAACCATCGCCGAGCCTCTGGGGATCAAGGTCGGGGACCCCGTCCATGTCCTTGAACCCACCTACAGCGCCGACGGTCAGCCGGTCATCTTCTGCGTCTACTCGATCCCTCACACCGTCACCCACGGCAACTCGGAGATCTTCGAGGCCCGCTATGACTCGTTTTTCTCGGTCTTCAAGGAAGTCACCGGGGGGGCGGAGATCACTCATTCCATCGCCAAGCTGAAGGCCCGGACGGCCGAGGGTAAGGTGGCCGAGGAGCTCGGACTGACCCCGGGAACGCCCATCTTCAGCTGGGATGAGATTCTCTATGACCTGCGGGATCGCCCCGTCCTCTACTCCAAGGTCTACTTCAACACCGAACGGGTCCCCCTGTGCACGATGCGGATGGTGCCGTCCTCGATGTCGCCGTGGGGCGAGACCAGACGGCCGTATGACGAGGACCAATGACTGGGCAGCCTTGAAGTAGGAAGGAATTCCTTCGGCAGGCAAGGAATGCTGAAGGGGGTGACACATAATGCTCGCAGCAACTGGCCGATGGGGACCGCCCGAAAGCGGCGCCTCTTGGCTGTCCGACGACGCCGGCCGCTGGACCTGCGTCAACTATACCGAGCCGACCGATGTCGATACCGACCTCCGCACACTGGGTGGGTCGGTTTTCCGTGGCGACGGGGCCATCTTCGCCGTCGTCCCATCGCCGGAGGGCGAGAGCGGGGAGAGCCGGCTGTACTTTGCCTGCCGCGACGCGGTCTTCCTGGAGCGCGGGTTGAAGGCGGCCTTTCTCGGCGAGGGCGCCGTGGAGTCGCTGGCCACCGGGGAAGGCGCGCCCTTCCCGCCGACCATCCCCCTACGGGCCGTCGTCTTCAACCTGGATCGATTGCCGGTCACCCAGTTCACCCGGATCATGGTCAGGTTCAAGTTCTTCCCGCGCCTTCATTTCCTGGATTACCGGCTGCGACCTTTGTCTGGCGCCAGGATCACTTTCCCGGGGCTGCCCGGCGAGCACGCCGTCCGCCCGGCGGCGCCCGGCGACGTCCCAACCATCGCCCGCTATCTCGAGTCCCTCGACGACGCCATCCGCCCGGGGCCGACCGAAATCAGTCAGGCCATTGCCGGCTCGACGGAAGTCACCGGAGGCACCTCGGCCATTCTGGTGCTGGTTGATGAGAGCGACCCGGGAATCGGTCCACTGGGCTTCGTCTGGGTCGAGCTCTACGGCCCCGAGCTGGAGCATCTCTTTGTCAAGAGCCTGCACGTGGCCGAGGCTTATCGGCAGCGTGGCTTCGGTCGGCGGCTGCTTGACGAGGGGCTCAAGTGGGGCCTTGACCGCCGCGCCGATCGGGCGATGGCCTGGGTGGACGAGGATGACCGGCGGCTCAGGCGGCTCATCGAGTCGGTCGGTTTCTACTTCAGCGGGGATGAAGAAGTGCACCTGATCAGACGCGGGGAATGAGGCCGACGGCCGCGCCAGTCGGGCATAGGCTCCGCCGGACCATGGCACACTAGGGCCAAAGTCCTTGAAAGGGGCGAGGCCTAAGTGCCAGGAGTGAAGTGCACCATCGACAACTGCCATTACTGGGTCCCGGGGAACGAATGTCAAGCTCGGGAGATCCTCATCACCAATGACGCCGTCGCGGCGAAGCTGCCCAACCGTTATGACGCCAAGGAGGTCGACTCGATCGTCAACGTGATCGGCGAGAGCCCGGCCTCGACGTGCACGGATACCTGCTGCAAGACCTTCGAGCAGGGGGGGAGCAAGCGGGGCCAGGGCGGCGGGGGCTAGGGCGGCGGGGGCCAGGGCGGCGTGCAGAGCCGCGGTGGCAATCAGGGCCGCATGAGAGTCTGAAGCAATTCAGGAGAGCTGAGTCAATCGCCCATCGATCTTACGGACGGCCCGCCTAGCGGGTCGTTTTTCTGCGTCCTGGTGGCCACTCCGCGGCCCGGACCGGGCTCCCCCCTGAGAAATCGCCGGGGCCCTGGAAAATCGCCCTGGAAGATCCTCAATTGGCAGGGAATAGCCAACCCCGAGATGAACCCCGCCTGATAGGGTGCGAGCATGGCAGGTCTTTCTCGACCCGACACCGAATCCCAAACCTAATTGGCCCGGTCCGGAAAAAGAGGGTGGGTCGAACGCTGTTTGAACAAGTCCGCCAAAAACGTGGCTCCCAGCAGGTCGCCGACCAGATCCGGGAACTCATCATCAACGGGACCCTCAAGCCGTCCACCCAGCTGCCTTCGGAACGGGAGATGGCGGTCCAGTTCGGAGTGAGCCGGGCAACCTTGCGGGAAGCCCTGCAATCCCTGGCCTCCCTCGGCTACCTCGAGGTCCGGCACGGGATCGGGACGACAGTCTCGCAGCACGCCGCCATCGGAGACCCCGGGCTGTGGGTCCCGTGGCTGGCCAGCCATCGCGACGACGTGGTGACCTTGCTGGATGTCCGTGAAGCCCTCGAAGTCAAGGCGGCGGCCCTGGCCGCCGAAGCGGTGGCCGCCAGGCGGCCGGAGACGGCCGAGATGATGAAGGCCGTCGCCGCCAATCTCGCCTCCTGGGGCAAGACCTCGGTTCGGGACGACATCGTTGATATCGAGCGGTTGGACATGCAGTTCCACCTGTTGATCACCGAGATGTCCGGGAACAGCCTTCTCCTGCGGCTCGACACCTCGATCAACCATCTGATCAGCGACCGGAAAGGGGTCATGTCGGTGCCCGGCCGATCAAGGCAGTCTTTGGCTGAGCACCGCCAGATTCGGCGGGCCATCCGGGGCGGCGATCCCGGCGCCGCAGCGTCCGCCATGGCCGCCCACATGGCTTCCCTGAAGGCCACGGTAAGAGAGCTAGCCTAGGAGCCCGTGTTGGTAACAGCCGGTATTGACCAGGGATGAGGCTTTCGGATACCGAATTCCTAAGTCATGAACAAGACTTTTCGTCCTTACGAGCCCAACCAGGTTCTGCTGTTGCCTCCAGTGTTGCAGGACTGG
>DASXUT010000006.1 GCA_036504675.1 Bacillota bacterium
CATATCCCCACGGCCACCGACCGGACGTACGGGATGGCCTCAGTGACCACGGCGATGCCATTGTTGAGCTTAGTCAGCAAACCGAAGGGTGCTCCTTTCCGCGGCGGTCACCGGACGGGCCGGTACGGCCCGACCTTGACCCCTTGGTAGAAATGGGTGAGGATGCTCTCGAAGGTGAAGCCCCGGGTGGCCATCTCATGGGCCCCCCATTGGGATAGGCCGACGCCGTGGCCATACCCCTGCCCCTCGATGACGAAGAGGCCCGGGGTTTGACTGGCCGCCGGTCCCGGCAGAAAGACCTGCCCGATGCCGGTCAGGGCGAGGATGGTCGGCACCCCGCCCACCCGGACGGCGAACCGGCTCGCCTTCGTCCGTGGCGCGACCCCGGTCAGGCCCAGGAAGGCGCGTTCAGGCCAGGCCCGGAGGTCGAACTTGAGGCTCTTCATCCGCGTCGCGCCGACCGCTCCACGCAACCGTTCGCCGGCTATCGTGTACCGACCGTTGGTCCCCACGACGGTCACGTCGCGGGACCGCCCGCCCGGGGTCGGCCGGCCGGAGGTCAACCGCAGGAGTCGGCCGACCGCGGCCCCGGCCTGACCGGTAGCCTCCGGCAGCAGCTTATCGATGAGCCGCTCCAAAGACCGCCGGGTGTACACCACCATCCAGGGGTAAGGTCGCTCGTAGGTCTGGGCCACCCCACGCAGATAGGGCCGGTCAAGACCCCAGATGTCGGCGGCGCTATCGGTTCGCCCGCCGGCATGGGCGTGATAGTAGGTCGAGATCAGCCGCCCGTCGTAGGTCGCCACCAGAGCCCGCGTGCCGTCCACGGCCGCGTCGCTTGAAGCCCGTTCGCTATCCCGGCCGCCGTAGGCTTGGCTCTTGGTGGTGGCGCTGAGGTCGTAGCCGTACTTCTCGAAGCCACCCAGGTTGGCCAGGGCATAGGTCCTGGCCGCCACGGCCTGGGCCTTGAGGGCCTCGATGGGCCAGGAGGAAGGCATCTCCTCGGCCACCACCCCTCTGAGGTACTGCTCCAGGGGCAGGCGGTTGACCCCAGACAGCAGCCCCTGCGGGCCGCGAATGACGGTGAAGTCGCCGCGGTAGCGTCGTCCATTCACCCTCAGTTCGGTGTCGGCGGACCGGACCACCTCGATCGGACCGCTTACGACCCCGCTGGACCGCCCTTCGGCGGTGAAGACTTCGAGCCCGGCCGCCTCGGGGCGGCCATCGGGGACGGCTCCGCGCTCGACCGGGAGACCGGCCAGGCGGCCCGCCGAGACTTCCTGGTCGGCCTGAGCGGGCTCGCGGAAAGGCCCGCCGGCGGCTCGGTACCCGGCCACCTCGGCCCAGACGGCGGGCCGCAGTCCGGCGGCTTCCATCTCGGCGGCCATCGCCCGGGCCAGCCAGGCCGAGGCGAAGGCCCGGCTGGTGATGGCCGGGCCGGCCAAGCGGATGGACGCCCCGCGTTCAGTCAGGGCCAGCGACATCCCGCCCATCGTGGCCAGGCCCCCGACCCGGACGTCCACCGCCGCGTCCTGCTCGCCGACGCCGATGCGGACCAGAGTTCCGTCGGTGGCGGCCGAAGCCTGCCCGCCCCCGAGGCCCAAGACCGCCCCGAGGACGGCCAGGACCAGCGACCGGGTCGAGCCCTTGAAGAGCCGGCGGGCCGGGGTCAACGTGGTCACCTTCCCATCTCATCGCGCATGGCTTTCAGCCGCTCAAGATCAGCCAGTCGTCCTTCATCCGGGGTTTCCAGAAGCCCCGGCCGGTCGGCCAACTGTGGCTCGGCGACCAGGGCCCGGAAGCTCTCGAGGCCGACGTGGCCCTGGCCGATGGCGGCGTGCCGGTCGCGGTGCGACCCGAGTTCGCCAAGGGAATCGTTGAGATGAAGGACCTTCACCCGGGCAAGCCCGATGACTCCCTCGACCTCGTCGAGAAAAGTCCGCAGCCCGGCCCGACCCCGGAGGTCGTACCCGGCCACCAGGGCATGGCAGGTGTCCAGACAGACGCCGAGCCGCCCGACGTTCCCCGAGCCGACCGCCCGCATGACCGTGGCGATTTCCCCGAGGCTCCCGCCGACATCCCCGCCCCCGCCACCGCTGTTCTCCAGGAGCAGGGCGACGCCCTCGGCCGCCGGGTCGGCCTTGAGCGAGGCTTCCAGCACAGCGGCCACGGCCGTGGCCACCCGCTCGAGGGCCTCGTCGCGGTCGCCTGGAGACGACCCCAGGTGGGTGACCACGAAAGGCGACCCGAGCGTGCCCGCCCGGACGAGGTCGAGGGCCAGGGTCTCCAGAGTGTACTCGCGATTGTTCGGGACATCGGTGGCCAGATTGACAAAATAGGGAACGTGGACGACGAGGGGGGTCACCCCCCCGTCCTCCAGTTCCCTTTGCATCCTGGCCGCTTCCTTCGGGTCAATGGGCTTGGCCGCCCCGCCCCGTGGACTCCGGGAGAAGACCTGGACGGTCTCCATCCCTTCCTCCCGGGCTGTGCCGGCCATCGACGTCCAGCCCTTGCCGATCGACAGGTGCGCGCCGAACCTCAAGGCCGCCGGCCTCGCTCAGCGCCGGCGCCGGTCGTCATGGTCGTACCCGCGGGGTCCCGGTCGGCCGGGACCGCCCCCGCGCCCCCGGTCCGGACCGCCCCGCCCGCCGCGGTCGGAAGTCTCCCGCTCTGAACGCGGGCTGGCCCCGGGGAGTAGTTCTCGCCGGGACAGGTTGATTCGGCCGAGCCGGTCGATCTCGATCACCTTGACCATGATCTCGTCGCCCACGTTGACAACGTCTTCCACCCGGTCGACGTGGCCCTCGGCCAGCTCGCCGATGCGGACCAGGCCTTCCTTGCCGGGCAGGATCTCCACGAAGGCGCCGAAATCGACCACCCGCATGACCTTGCCGAGGTAGGTCGTACCGACCTCGACCTCCTTGATCAGGTTCTCGATGATCTTGGCCGCCTTGTGCCCGCTCTCCATGTTCGTCGAGGCAATGTAAACGCGGCCGTCGTCTTCGATGTCGATCTCCACGCCGGTGTCGGCGATGATCTTGTTGATCGTCTTGCCGCCCGGACCAATGACTTCGCGAATCTTGTCCGGGTCGATCTGCATGACAATGATCCTCGGGGCGAAGGGCGAGAGTTCCGGCCGCGGCTCGGCAATGGTCCCGTGGATCTTGTCCAGGATGAAGAGCCGTCCCTGGCGGGCTTGCTCCAGGGCCCGCTCGAGGATGTCCCGGTTGATCCCGGCGATCTTCATGTCCATCTGGATGGCGGTCACGCCCGTATGCGTCCCGGCCACCTTGAAGTCCATATCGCCGAGGGCGTCCTCAATCCCCTGAATGTCGGTGAGCACGGCGACCTTCCCATCGTACTGGACCAGGCCCATGGCCACTCCGGCCACCGGGGCCTTGAGCGGTACGCCGGCGTCCATCAGTGACAGAGTGCTCGCGCAGACGCTGGCCATCGAAGTCGAGCCGTTGGACTCGAGGACCTCGGAGACCAGACGGATGGCGTAGGGGAACTCGTCTTCGCCCGGGATGAGCGGCTCGAGGGCTCGTTCGGCGAGGGCGCCGTGGCCAATCTCGCGCCGGCCCGGACCACGCAGCGGCCGCGTCTCCCCGACCGAATAGGGGGGGAAGTTATAGTGGTGCATGTACCGCTTGAACTCCTCCGGGCTGAGGTCGATCAGTTTTTGGACGTCGGACACCGTCCCGAGGGTGGTGGCCGTCATCACCTGAGTCTGACCGCGGGTGAAGAGGCCCGACCCATGGGCCCTCGGTAGGAGTCCGACCTCGCAGGTGATCGGGCGGATCTCGTCGTGGCGCCGGCCGTCGGGCCGCGTTCCCTGGTTGACGATCATGTCCCGGACCTGTTCCTTGAGGATCTTCCCGAGGACGCTGGAGATTTCTTTCTGCCGATCCGGGAACTGCTCCGACAACTGCTCGATGAAGCGGGCCATCGTCTCCTGGGTGTCCTTCTCCCGAGCCAACTTGTCCGGGTTCTGGGCGGCCCGGCGGAGTTCGGCGGTGGCCGCGGCGCGAGCCGCCTGGTCCACCTCCGGAGAGGCCTTGAAGACGGCCATCTGGCGTTTCGGTTTGCCGATCTCCCGCTGCATCTCTTCCTGGAGGGCGACGATTTCCTTGATCTTCTCATGGCCGAAAAGGATGGCCCCGAGGACGTCCTTCTCCGAGACTTCCTTGGCCCCGGCCTCGACCATCAGGATGGCGTCTTTGGTCCCGGCCACGGTCAGATGCAGGACGCTCTTCTGAGACTGCTCGTTGGTGGGATTGAGGACGTACTCGCCGTCGACGATCCCGACCATGACCGCCCCGATCGGTCCGCCGAAGGGGACGTCCGAGATGGTCAGGGCGCAGGAGGCCCCGAGCATCGCGCAGATTTCCGGGGAGTGGTCGTGGTCCACGGACATGATCGTGGCGACGATCTGCACGTCATTACGAAACCCCTCGGGGAAGAGGGGTCGGATGGGGCGGTCGGTCAACCGGGCCTCGAGGATGGCCTTCTCGGTCGGCCGGCCCTCACGGCGGAAGATCCCCCCCGGAATCCGTCCCACCGCGTACGTCCGTTCCTCGACGTCAACAGTGAGCGGAAAAAAATCAATGCCCTCCCTGGGCGCGGCCGAGGCGGTGGCGGTCACCAGGACGGCCGTGTCGCCGTAACGTACCAGGACGGCCCCGCCTGCTTGCTTGGCCAGCTTGCCCGTCTCGATGGTCAACGGGCGACCGGCCAGATCCATTGTGTAGTTTTTCTGCACCCCTACTGTTCCTCCTTAGATCACAAACAGACTCTCAATGCCCTCTTTTTGCTGGGGCTTCTGCTTCGACGCTAAAAATATTATTTCCTGCCGACAGGAAAAAATGAAAGGCGGGGGACTCCCCCGCCTATTTCCTTAGCCCTAGACGCTCGACGATCTTCCGATAGCGCTCGACTTCGCTTTCCCGCAGGTAGTTCAGGAGCGCCCGGCGCTGGCCGACCATCTTCAACAGGCCGCGCCTGGAATGATGGTCCTTCTTGTGTTCCCGGAGATGCTCGGTAAGGTAGTTTATGCGTTCGGTCAGGATGGCGATCTGGACCTCCGGCGAGCCGGTGTCCTTGTCGTGCAACCGATACTGGTCGATGATCGCCTGCTTCTTGTCCGTTGGAAGAGCCATCTGCCCTTCCACCCCCTTTTTTGGTATCCCCGTGAGCCAAGAAAGCCGTCGGAGACTCGGGCGATCTGAGCTCGCGGATAAGGCGACGTTGGTTCCGGTCGCCACGCCACCCTATTTTAGCACATCGAGGTCGGATTGTAAAACGGTGAGAGGCCCGGGGCAAGCAGTTCGCGGGCCCGGCGGATGTCCCTGTTGACCTGCTTCTTCAACTCCTCGGCCGAGCCAAAGGTCATCTCCTCGCGCAGTCGCTTGAACAGGGCAACCTCGGCTTCCATCCCATAAAGGTCGCCCTGGAAGTCGAGCAAATGGACCTCCAGGCCGCGCTCGCCGACGCCGAAGGTCGGCCGTCGGCCGATATTGGCCACCCCCGCCCGGTCAGTCCCGCCGACCTTGCTTCCGACGACGTAGACGCCGTTGGCCGGCACCACCCGGTCGCTCGGGATGGCCAGGTTGGCCGTGGGAAAGCCGAGCCCTGCCCCCCGCCCGTCGCCGTGGCCTACGGTCCCCCTGATGACGTATGGCCGGCCCAGCATCTGAGCCGCCACCTCGACGGCCCCCTGGGCGATCTGCCGCCGTACGGCCGTGCTCGATACGGTCACACTGTGGCAGCGGAAGGCCGGCATCACCTCGACCTGCATCCCGGCCGCTCGCCCAAGTTCGAGGAGGATCTGTGGAGTGCCTTGTCCGCCGGCTCCGAAGGAGAAATTGAAGCCGATCATCACCAGGGATGCCCCGAGGGTATCCCTGAGGGTCCGCCCGACGAAATCGGCCGGCGTCGTCCGGGCAAATTCCTTGTCAAAAGCCTGCACATAGAGGGTCTGCACGCCGGTGGCCCCGATCAACGCGACCTTCTCATCGAAGCTGGTCAACAGGGCCGGAGCGGCGGCCGGGCGGAGGACCTTCAGGGGATGCGGTTCGAAGGTCAGGGCCAAGCTCTCAAAACCCCGCGCCTGAGCCCTGGCGACCACTTCCAGGAGGAGCTTCTGGTGCCCCAGGTGGACCCCGTCGAAGACGCCTATGGCCACTG
>DASXUT010000007.1 GCA_036504675.1 Bacillota bacterium
CGGGTCCCAGCCGGCGAAGCCGTAGTAGAGGTCGCGGGCGGCCTCGAATTCCCGGCGGTCGACGTGGCGGCCCGCGGCCGGACCATCCGGCAGCCCTTCGAAGACGCGCGTCGGCAGCTCGTCGTCTTTGCGGGTGAAGCCCTCGCGGGCGTTGAAGGCCCGCATCAGGTTGATCCGCCGTTCGCCGATCTGCATCAGCTCGACCAGGCTGGTCTCCCAGCCGAGGCCGGCCCGGCAGACCTCGACCAGGTCGTCCGGTCCATACAGCTGCCAGGCCGGACCCCAGACGAACTGGCACAGGCAGAGGGTGTCCATCATCGAGTAGTAGCCTTGGGTCAGGTAGGCGTAGCGGACCTTCTCGGCGTCGAGAGCGAAGTTGTCGGGGTAGCCCCGCCAGAGGCCGAGCTCGCCGAGGCGGACGCGCTCGCGGCTGTCCGGCGGCATGGTCAGGATGGGGTCGTGCTCCGATGACTGGTGGTCGGCGCCGAACGGATTGACCGCGTAGACCAGGCCGACCGACGGCTTGTACTGCGGCATGTGGGCCGGCAGCTCCTGGCCCTTGACGGTGACCAGGCAGGCCTCGGCCCCGCGGCCGATCTGCTTGGCGGCCCGCTCGCTGCCCTCGGCCAGGAGGTCGCCGAGCCCTTCCCGCTTGGCGATCATCTCGACCAGCTTGACCACGATCTCGCCGTCGCCGAACCGGAGCTCCAGACCGCCGGTGTCTTTGGTGGTCAGGAGGCCTTTCTCGAAGCACTCCATGGCGAAGGCCACCGTGCCGCCGGCCGAGATCGTGTCGAGGCCGTACATGTTGCACAACTGATTGGCCCGGGCGACGTCGGTGAGGTCGCTGACCCCGCAATAGGAGCCGAAGGCGGCGCAGGTCTCGTACTCGGGGCCGCCGTAGCGCGGGTCGACCCTGCCCGGCACCTCGACCACCCGCTTGCACCGGACCGGGCAGCCGAAGCAGGTATCCCGTTCCTTGAGGATGGTCTTGGACATGGTCGTGCCGGTGATCTTCTCGGCCCTGTCGCCGAACCAGCCCGAGGAGAAGTTCCGCGTCGGCAGGAAGCCGTTCTCGTTCTGGCCGATGAGTTCGCCGGAGGTGCCGTGCTCGCCCAGGCCGACCATCCCCGGGTTGTCGGCCAGCCGTTGCTTGGCCGCTTGGATGAAGGCCTTCAGCCGGGCGGGGTCGGCCGCTTCCTTGGCGGTGGCCTTGCGGACGACCACGGCCCGCAGGTTCTTGGAGCCCATCACGGCCCCCAGGCCGTTCCGCCCGTTGGCCCGGGTGCAGCTCGAGAGGACGCAGGCGATGCGGGAGAGCTTCTCGCCGGCCGGGCCGATCTGGGCGACCTCGACCGGATGGCCGATCTCGGCCCTGATGGCGTCCTCGACCTCCCCGGTGACCTTGCCCCAGAGGTGGCCGGCCGGCTTCAGTTCGGCCCGGTCACCGTCAATGTACAGGTAGACCGGCTTCGGGGCCCGCCCCTTGAAGATTACGGCGGTCCAGCCGTTGGACCCGAGATAGGCCGGGAAGAAGCCGCCACCCTCGCTGTCGCCGAGAGCCCCGGTGAGCGGGCTCTTGGCCGCCACGACCAGCCGGCTGAGCCCGGCCGCGGGCAGCCCGGTCAGGGCCGACACCGCGAAGACCAGGACGTTGTCCGGCCCGAGCGGGTCGACCTTGGGCTTCATCGCTTGCAGGATGAGGTAGGCCGCCAGGGCCGACCCGCCGGGGTAGAGCCGATGGGTCTCCGACGGCAGGGTGCGGGTCGTCAATGCTCCCGTGGTCAGGTCGACCTCGAGGAGCTTGGCTTCAGGGAATGGTTTCATCGGCAAGCCTCCTTTGTGGCGACGGTGGCGATGGCCGTCACCGCGGTCTTCCCCGCAACTGCTCGGCCATGAACTGACCGGCCCGCTCGGCGGCGGCCAGCTGCAGATCCTTGTTCTGGCGGCTGACCGGCAGGAAGGCGACCGGGCTGAAGGGGATCCAGTTCAGGTAGTCTTCGAGGCACTTGACGGCCCGCGGCGAACCGGTGCCGGAGCCGCCGGCCGCGGCGATGCCGATGAACGGTTTGCCGTAGAAGGCCGACTCCTGGCGGCGCGGCCACTCGCTCCGGCGGAGCCGGTCGAGGAAGGTCCGGGCCGACTCGCTGAGGTCCCAGAAGTAGACCGGGGTGGCGAAGATGACCCCATCGGCAGCGATTAGCTTCTCCCGCAGGGCGTAGAAATCGTCCTCGTCCTTCTGGATGCAATCCTCCTTGCGCCGGCACTGGCCCCAACCGTCGCCGCAGGCCCGGCACAGATTGACAGGATGGTCGTTGAGGTGGATCAGTTCAGTCTCGGTTCCCAGCGAGGCCGCTCCGCGCAAGGCGGCCGCGGCCAGGCCGGCGGTCAAGCCGTCCCGATTCGGGCTGGACTGAAGGGCTACGATTCTCATCGCTTCGCCTCCTGCGGGATGATTCGCTGCCGCGGCGGGCTCGTCCTTCAATCCTTTATGTTGACATAACACAAGGGTGGCGTCAAACGGAAAAACAGGGAGCGCCCCTAGCCGGTGGCCACGCCGGCCACACCGGGCCGGTCCTCCAGGTCCCAGCGGGGACACCTAGGGCCCCAGCGGGCCAGGATCTCCCCACCACTACTGAGGCTGATCACTTCACAGTGGTTGGCGCAGCGGTCGCATTCGAAGGAGGAGGCCGCGAACGGCCTGGCCGAAGCGGCGAAGCCGCGGAAGCTGGACGGCTTTCCGCTCCGGACGGCCTCTCTGGCCAGCATCGCGGCGCCGATGGCCCCGGTCACGGAGTGGTACGGGGTGACCACGATCGGATGCCCCAGGGTCTCTTCGAAGGCCCGCCGGATGCCGACGTTCGAGGCCACCCCGCCCTGGAAGGCTATCGGCGGGGTGATCTCCTTCCCCCGGGCCACGTTGTTCAGGTAGTTGCGGACCAATGCCTCGCACAACCCGTAGAGGATGTCCTCGGTCCGGTGACCGAGCTGCTGCTTGTGAATCATGTCCGATTCGGCGAAGACGGTGCAACGCCCGGCGATACGGACCGGGGTCTTCGAGCCGAGGGCCATCGGGCCGAGGTCTTCGATCCTGATCCCCAGCCGGGCGGCCTGCTGGTCGAGGAACGAGCCGGTGCCCGCGGCGCAGACGGTGTTCATCGCGAAGTCCAGGACCCACCCATCGCGCAGCAGGATGATCTTGGAGTCCTGCCCCCCGATCTCGATGATCGTCCTGACTCCGGGGACGAGGAAGGCCGTGGCCGTAGCGTGGGCGGTGATCTCATTCTTGATCACGTCGGCCCCGGCGATGACCCCGGCCAACTGTCGCGCGCTGCCGGTGGTCCCACAGCCCCGGATGGTCAGCCCTTCCGGGAGGTTGGCGGCCACCTCGGCCAGGCCCGCTTGAAGGACGGTGATGGGTTGCCCCCGGGTCCGCAGGTAGACCTGGTTGAGGACGGTCATCCCCTCGGTCAGGACGACCAGGTTGGTGCTCACCGAGCCGACATCGATGCCAAGGTAAGCGATCACGCGACCCCCTCCTTCCCCCGTCGGCGCTGCCAGAGCATGTCGACAAAGGCTTCGCAACGGGTTCGCACGCCGGCCTCACCGGTCTGCTCGTCCAGGAAGAACGAGAGGACCGGCAGATCAAGGTCCCTTGAGACGGCGGGCAGGATCCCCCGGGCGACGATCTCCGGGATGCAGGTGAAAGGGGCCAGTTGGACCAGGCCGTCGAAGCCCCGCTTGGCGAAAAGGACGGCGTTCCCCACCGACTCCTGGCCGTGGCCGCCGATGGCCGCTCCAAGATAGGGCCCGGCGGCCTCCTTGGCCCTGTTGCCGACCTCGGTGACGACGTTCTCGGCCGTCCAGCCGGAGAGGGTGATCGACGGCTGCACCTCGGCCCCCATCTCCCCAAGCATCTTCTCGATGTCCAGGTTGGAGGCCGGTTCGAGGACGACGTAGATCTCGCCGACGAGGCCGATCCGAAGGACCGGCCGCTCGGGGTCGCGGGCGACGGCCTGGAAGGCCTCCAAGCCGCGCCGGCGGGCCGCCTCGATATCCTCAAGGGTCTCGGCGGCGTCCAGGGTCTTGATGGCCCCATCATAGGCGGCCTCGGCACTTCCCCGCCGGAGCTCGCGCGGGCGGAGCCGGCGCAATTCCGCTCCGAACTGATCGATGGCGGCGATCTTCTTCAGCACCTGCCTGACCAAGCGGACGATGCGGGGGATGGAGGCCCGGTTCCGGTTGAGCCGGCGGACGTTCCGCAGGAGACCGAGCGGATCGCGGGCGATCGGTTCGAGGACCACCAGGTCGAAGGCGTAGCCCTTGCGCCGCAGGATGTCCGCCTGCACCTGGGCGTAGTGACCGGCCCTACAGGGGCCGACCCCGCCGGTGGTGACCAGGACCTCCGCCCCCTGCTCGAGGGCCTCGATGTAGGTTCCGAGGGTGATCTTGAAGGGCACGCAGAAGAACTCCGGCGCGTTCTTGAAGCCCAGCGAAAGCGTGTCCTGGGTGGGCCGGTCGGGGACGACGACCTCCCACCCCAGGCGGGAGAAGAGGTGCCGGAAGGCCGGGGAGTACGGGCCCATGTGGGCGAAGCCGAGCTTAGTCAGGAGTGGTCGCCACCCTTCGGCGGAGCATGTCGACGAAGGCCTCGAGGCGGGTGATGTAGCCCGCCTCTCCGCTCTGCTCGTCCAGGGTGATGTTGAGGTAGGGGCACCGCTTCCGCTCCCCCTCCAGCTCGAGCACCTTGTCGACGAGGGCGTCGGGGCCGCAGGCGAAGGCGGTCACGTGGACCACGCCGTCGACCTCCGCGCGGCCGGGGCCGAGGAAGTGATAGCCGGAGCGAGCGACCAGGTCGCTGTAGCGCCAGAAGGGCCGCTTCGGGAAGAACGGGTTCTGACGGCGAAGGACCCGCTCCGGGACCGTCTCGATGGTCCTATAGTCGACGTTGAGGGACCGCAGCTTGTCGAGGAGCCCGAGGTTGGCGTACTCATCGAAGATCAAGTACGGGTAGCCGAGGAGGGCGATGCGGACGGGGGGGCCGACGGGTGGAGCACCGCCGGCGGCTCTGTGGGCGTCCGGACGGGTGGGCGGCTTGGCCCCCTCGGGAAGACCCCCGCCGGTCAGCCTCGCCCAATACTTACGCTGCGTCCGGGAGGCCGAGAAGAAGGCTCGGACGATGGCCCGACCGCGCGCCCCCAGGCGCCGCCCCAGCCACCAGCAGGACCGCCACAGAAAGAGCGGGCCGGTCCGGCGGTCGATGGCCACGTCCAACAGTGGCGGCAGTTTCAGGCCGCTGTGCCGGACGAGGTCGGGCAGGCCGAGGAACTTCGGGCAGAAGACCCGGTTGCCCTGCACAGACATGAGTCTCGGGACAAACAGGTAATCGACCCGGTCGGCCAGGTCGATGAGGTGACCGAAGTAAAGTTTGATCGGCAGGCAGGCCTCGCTGACGCAGGCGGTCACCCCGGCGTCCAAGGTCTTCCGGGTGGTCAGCCGGGAGGCCACGACCTCAGCCCCCAGTCCGGTGAAAAAGGTCCGCCAGAACGGCGCGTAGGTGAAGTACCACAACGTCCTGGGAATGCCGATGCGCAACGCTCATCCCCCCAAGGCCGCGGCGACGGTCGTTCCGGGCCGTCGCGGTCTGTCGGTCCCCGACCGAAGTCGGTCGCCCCGGTCAGAGCAGAACCGAGGCTCGGTCGACGATCTTGGTCGCCAGGGCGGCCAGCTGACGACGTTCCTCTCGGGTCAGGTCGGCCAGCAGGTCGGTCATCCTTCGGAAGTGCTCGGGGAGGACCTTCTTGACGAGCTCCGTGCCCCCCCGCGTCAGCCGGACGTTCAGCATCCGACGGTCCCCGGGGTTGGCCTCCCGGACGATCAGGTCGGTCCTCTGCAGACCGTCAAGCAGCCCGGTCACCGTGGCCCGGCTGACCCCGGCCTGGTCGGCCAGGTCGGCCGGGGACAGGCCGTCCTCATTGAGCCAGAGGAGGACGAGGAGGAGGAACCGCCCCTGGGAGACGCCGAAGCGGCCGAAGTAGTCATCGAAGTAGTCATAGACCTCCGCGGCCGCCCGTACCAGCGACAGGCAGGTCTCCACGGCGGCCACATCGTCCGCCGGGGCGCGCCGGGCCAATCGATCCAGGGCCTGGCGCATCGGGGAACCGTGAATGACCTCCACCACCCGAGCCCTCCCCACAATGGTTAGCACCCTAATTATAACCCGCCTAACGGCAATCGACAAGAGGCCGCTTGGCCGGACTATCGACCAAGCGGCTCGTGGTTTGGCGCTGAGGTCACATGTTCGGTTCGATCTTCCCCATCGTGCACAGCGGGACGATCGCCGTATTGAAGTAGATCTCGGCGTAGAAGATTGGCCGGTCGTTGAGGTCGTAGACGACCTCGTCCCAGGAGAAAATGGGTTGCCCGGCCGGCAGGCGCATCGCCTCAGCCACCTTGTCATCGACGATCCTGGCCA
>DASXUT010000008.1 GCA_036504675.1 Bacillota bacterium
GTCCCGGTCATCAACAAGATCGACCTCGCCAGCGCCGACGTCGACCGGGTCAAGAAGCAGCTGAAGGAAGTCCTCGGCCTTGACCCGGAGGAAGCCATCCCGGTGTCGGCCAAGACCGGCATCGGCCTCGAGGACGTCCTCGAGGCCGTCGTCAAGCGCATCCCGCCGCCGGGGGGTGACGCCTCCGGTGCCCTCCAGGCCCTGATCTTCGATTCCCACTACGACTCATACAAAGGAGTCATCAGCTATGTCCGGGTCTTCAGCGGCTCGATCAGGAAAGGCCTGAAGATCAGGATGATGGCCACGGGCAAGGACTTCGAGGTCAGCGAGGTCGGCGTGTTCAGGCCATCCATGACTCAGGTCGACGAGCTCCCGACGGGGGACGTCGGCTACTTGGCGGCCGGAGTCAAGCAGGTCCGCGACGCCCACGTCGGCGACACCATCACGACGGCCGAGAGGCCGGCCGCGGCGTCGCTCCCCGGCTACCGCAGGGCCACGCCGATGGTCTACTGCGGGCTCTATCCGGTGGAACCCACCGACTACGAACCCCTCCGCGAGGCCCTCGAGAAATTGCAGCTCAATGACGCGGCGCTGGTGTACGAACCGGAGACCTCGGCCGCCCTTGGCTTTGGCTTCCGCGGCGGCTTCCTCGGGCTCCTCCACATGGAGATCATCCAGGAGCGCTTGGAGCGCGAATACGGCCTGGACCTGGTGACCACGGCTCCCAACGTGGTCTACCGAGTGATCCTGACCGACGGGACGGTCAAGATGATCGACAATCCGGTTGACCTGCCCAGTCCCGACCGGCTCACCGAGATCCAGGAACCCTATGTCAAGGCCAGCCTGATCACGCCCACGGACTACCTGGGGCCGCTGATGGACCTGTGCCGCGACCGCCGTGGCATCTTCTCGACCATGGAGTACCTCGACCCTTCGCGGGTCGAACTGATCTACGAGTTGCCCCTGGGCGAGATCATGTTCGACTTCTTCGATCAGCTCAAGTCGAGGAGCCGTGGCTATGCCTCTCTGGACTATGACTTCCTGGCCTACCGTCCCGGGAAGCTCGCTCGCATGGACATCCTCGTCAACGGCGAGCCCGTCGATGCTCTCTCCGTAATCATCCACGAGGATAAGCTGCTGCCCCGGGCGAGAGCCCTAACCGAGAGGCTGAAGGAGTCCATTCCCAGGCACCTTTTTGAGATTCCGATCCAGGCGGCCATCGGGCGGACCATCGTCGCTCGAGAGACGGTCAAGGCGATGCGCAAGGACGTCCTGGCCAAGTGCTACGGCGGCGACATCACCCGCAAGCGCAAGCTGCTCGAGAAACAGAAAGAGGGCAAGAAGCGGATGAAGCGGGTCGGGTCGGTCGACCTGCCACAGGAGGCCTTCATGGCCGTCCTGAAGATCGAGTGAACCCCCGCGGGTCGGACGCCGGCCTCTACGTTCATCTCCCGTTCTGTCTGAGCAAGTGCCGTTACTGCGACTTTGTCTCTTACGCGATCGGCCGTCACCGCTCGATCCTCCCGTCTTATCTCGAGGCCCTACGGCGCGAGGCCGCCGCGCGGGCCGACGAACTGGCCGGGCGGCGCGTTGTCGGGGTCTACTTCGGCGGTGGTACGCCGACCACTTTGGCCCCGGGCGACCTGGCCGCCCTTCTCCGGGACCTCGGCCGGGTTTTCGACTTGGCCCCCGGGGCCGAGGTGACCATCGAGGCCAACCCCGGGACGGTCGACCCGGCCGGCCTGGCCATCCTCCGGGCGGCCGGCTTCAACCGGCTGAGCTTGGGGGCCCAGGCCTTTCAGGATGACCTGCTGAAACGCCTCGGGCGGGTCCACGACACCGTCGAGATCGGCCGGGCGGTCGCCGACGCCCGGCGGGCCGGCTTTGACCGGGTCAACCTGGACCTCATCTTCGGCCTGCCCGGCCAGACCGTCGCCGACTGGCGTGACAGCCTCGACCGGGCCGTCGACCTCGACCCCGAGCACGTCGCCGCCTACGGACTCAAGGTCGAACCGGGTACCCCCTTTGGCGCCGACCTCGCCGCCGGGCAACTGGACCTGCCGGGGGAAGACCTCGAAGCAGCCATGTACGAGGAGGGGCGGACCGCCCTGGGGGCGGCCGGCTTCATCCACTACGAGATCTCCAACTGGGCCAAGCCTGGCGGTCAATCCCGTCACAACCTCCTCTACTGGCGCAACCAGGACTACCTGGGTCTGGGCGTGGCCGCCTGGTCCCACCACGGCCGGACTCGCCGCGGGAACGTCACCGGCCTGGAAGACTATGTCGGCCGGGTCACCGCCGGCCTCGACCCGCTGGCCGAGAGCGAGGAGCTGGACCCACGCCGAGCCGCCGGGGAGGCCGCTTTCCTGGCCCTCCGGACCCTTGACGGGCTCGATCTGGAGGCCTTCACCGCCGAGCAGGGCGGAGGACTCGCGGACCTCTTCCCCGGAGCGGTCGACCGGGTCACGGCCACCGGCCTGGCCATCGTCGAGGGCGGCCGGCTCCACCTGACCTCGCGCGGCCTCCTCTTGGCCAATCAAGTCTTTCAGGAGTTCGTCGACTGAGCGGCCGGGACGCGGGAAGGAGTGGGGCGGACGGACAGACCGAAGGCCTGGGTCGCTTGGAGCAGCGGCAAGGACAGTGCCTGGGCCCTTCATCAGCTGCGCCGTCGGGGCGAGCTGGACGTGGTGGGTTTGCTGGCGACGATCACCGCGCCCTATGATCGGGTTTCCATGCACGGCGTCCGGGTCTCCGTCCTCGAGGCCCAGGCGCACGCCGTCGGCCTGCCCCTCCAGAAGGTCCTGATCCCAGCGCCGTGCCCCAACGAGGTCTACGAGACGGCCATGCGCTCGGTCCTGGAGAAGGCGCGGGAGCAAGGCGTCTCGGGGGTCGCCTTCGGCGACCTATTCCTGCGGGACCTGCGGACCTACCGCGAAGCCCAACTCTCCCGGGTTGGAATGGCCGCGCACTTCCCGCTGTGGGGCCTGGACACGCGATCCCTGGCGCGGGAGATGATGGCCGGCGGCCTGAGGGCGGTGGTGACCTGTCTCGACCCGTGCAAGATGCCCCGTGGCCTGGCCGGGTCCTCCTTCGACCCCGATTTCCTGGCCGCCCTGCCCGCCGGAATCGACCCCTGCGGGGAGAACGGTGAATTCCACACTTGCGTCCACGCTGGTCCGATGTTATCGCGGCCGGTGCCCTTGCGGGTCGGTTCAACGGTGGAACGCGATGGCTTCGTCTTCACCGACGTGCTCCTCGACTCACCCCGGCTTGGCGATCAGACTTGACAAGGCCTTGAAGCAGATGCTATGTTCAAGGCGGAATTGGCACTCCCGCTCCGCGAGTGCTAATCAAGACCCGTGAAGGGCACCCGAGCAGCGCCGAAGGCTCTTTGCGGCGGGGGACCGTAGCCAACCACGACCTGGCCATGGGGGGAGTTGGGCAAGATGCCGAAGGGCCTCGACCCGCGGAAGCACGTCATCCTCAAAGCCCTCGTCGAGGAGTACATCCGCACCGGCGAGCCGGTCGGGTCGGTCGGCCTCCTCGAAAGCCACGAACTGGGGGTCAGCTCGGCCACGATCCGCAACGAGATGGCCGATCTCGAGGCCCTCGGTTACCTGTCGCAGCCGCACACCTCGGCCGGCCGCGTGCCGTCCAGCCGGGGTTACCGTTTCTACGTCGACTCGCTGGCCGAACCGGAGGACCTCGAATCCCTGGAGGCCATCGACGCCCGTTGGATTCGCGAGGCCTATGACGGCAGCCATGACGCCGAGACCCTGATCCAAAGAACGGCCAAGCTGATCTCCGAGGCCACCAGATACACCGCGATGGTCCTCGGCCCGCGCTACGCCAAGGCCGTCTTCCGCGAGCTGAAGCTCATCCGGCTGCCCGGCGACCGGCTCTTGATGGTCCTCGTGACCGACGTCGGCCTGGTCGAGCACCGGATCATCGACCTTTCAGACGACCTCGCCGACGGCGACCTGGCCGTCGTTTCCAGGAACCTGAACCGCAGCCTTCGTGGGATGATCCTCGGCAAGCTGACCCGGGGTTTCGCCCGCAGCCTCAACCAGGGGTCGACCGGACAGCGCTGGCTGATCGGGACGATCTTCGACGCCCTGGGCCGGACCGGCCCGACCGAGACTGAGGACCGCGTCTATCTCGGGGGCACCGCCAACATCCTGAACCAGCCGGACTTCGGCGACCTCGGGATGGTCCGCGACCTCCTGGGTTTCCTCGAACGGGAGCATCTCGTCTCGACCCTCCTCAGCGATTCGCCGGCCGGCGGCGGGGTTCGGGTCTTCATCGGCCACGAGAACCCCTACCACGAACTGCAGAACTGCAGCCTGGTGACGGCGGCCTACGGAGCGGGCGGGCGGATGATCGGGGCCATCGGCGTCCTCGGCCCGACCCGGATGCAATACGCCCACGTGATGTCCGTCGTCAGCTATGTCTCTGATCAGTTGTCCAGCGTCCTGACCCGTCGGATGAAGCGGTGACCATATCGACGCCCGAGCGCTGACCGTCTAGGAGGGGCCCGATGTCCAACGTCAAACAGGTCTCCAGCGGTTCCGAGGTCGACGAAAGACTGGCCGCGCTCCTGACCAACGCCAACGCCGTGCGGGCCATCGCCTCGGCGGTCGAGGGGACCATCGGGCCCAAGGGGCTCGATACGATGCTCGTCGACCGCTTCGGTGAGGTGGTCATCACCAATGACGGGATCACCATCCTGACCCGCATGGATGTCAACCACCCGGCCGCCAGGATGGTCATCAATACGGCCAGGGCCCAGGAAGACGAGGTCGGGGACGGGACGACTACGGCCACCATCATGGCCGGGGCCCTCCTCGGCGAAGGGGTCAACCAGGTCGCCAAGGGCGTCCCGGTCACCCGGGTCATCGACGGGGTCCGCTGGGGCGTCCGGACGGCCATCGAACTGATCAAGAAGAAATCCATCAAGGTCGACGGGCTGGACGACCCGGTCCTCCGGCGGGTGGCCCTGATCGCCGGCCGGGATCACGAAGACATCGCCGACCTGGTGGTCGGGGCGGCCCGGATGATCGGCCCGGAGAAGCTCCTCGAGCCCCAGTTCAAGCTGGCCGACACGGTCCTGGCCGAGGAGGGCGCGGAGAACGAGGTCTTCCTCGGGGTGATCATCGACAAAGAACGCCTCAACAAGCAGATGCCCAGGACCATCGAGGACGCCCGGATCCTCATCGTCGACGATGCCCTCGAGCCCGAACAGATCGAAGACGAGGCTCTCTCCACCGAGGCCGGCTTCGCCCGCTACATGGAGCTGCAGGAAGACTTCCGGACGAACCTCAGGAAGCTGGTCGCCCTGGGGGTCAAGGTCATCCTGGTCGACCGCGGGGTGGAGGACATCGCCGAGGAGATCCTCACCGATGCCGGGTCGATCGTCCTGAGCCGCGTATCCTCGCGCGAGCTGAGGAAGGCGGCCGAACACACCGGGGCGCGGATGGTCAAGCGGACGGCCCTCCGCAAGGAACCCGCCGAGATCGAACGCTATCTCGGCCGGGCCGAGCGGGTCTACGAGGACGAGCGGCTGGAGCAGGTCCGCATCGTCGGCGGCCGCGGCAAGCCGATGGCCACCATCCTGGTGGGCGCGGCCACCGAGGAGGTGGTCGGCGAGCGCGAGCGGATCGCTAAAGACGCCGCCTCGTCGGTTCAGGCCGCCGTCAAGGGCGGGGTCGTCCCGGGAGGCGGGGCCATCGAGATGGCCGTCGGTCGTGAACTCGGGCGCCGCCGCGACGAGGTCAAAGGGATGAGCGTCTACGGCCTCGACTGCGTCATCGAGGCGCTCAAGAAGCCCCTCGCCCAGATTGTTGGAAACGCCGGCTTCAACCCGCTGGAGAAGGTCGGCGACGTCGTCGCCGCCCAGGCCAAGAGGAAGCGCGACTCACTGGCCGTCGATTGCGACACCGGGGAGATCGCCGACATGCTCGAGCGCGGCGTGATCGACCCGGCCCTGGTCAAGGTGCAGGCCCTCAAGGCGGCCGGGGAGATCGCCGAGGCCATCCTGCGGATCGACACGATCATCAAGATGAGGGAGCAAAAGCCCGATTCGCGGGGTTCCGCCGGGCCATCCGGCCCGGGCTCGGAAGACCTGACCAAGAGCTTCTGAGGAGGCGTTCGGCATGGCCGATGAAGCGGTGGCCAAGCCCTTGGCCGACAACGCGGCCTCGTCCGACGGCGCGGCCCTGGCCGAGACGGTCGCCGCCTACCTGGCCGCCGAGTTCGAGGCCAGGGAGGGCATCGATCTCCGCCGTGATCAACTGGCCTGGGGCCAGCTCCTCCGGGCGGCCCGCCGGGCCTTGGCCGACCTGGAACGGCGGCCGATCACCAATGTCAACCTCCCCTGCATCATCTCCGACGCCGCCGGGCCGCGTCATCTCGATGTCACCGTGACCCGGCGGATCTTGGCCGGCCTCAGCGGGCCCAGTCGGACCACCAAGCTCTGAGCCAAAGGAGTTCGATCATTCCCGCGATGGCCGATAAACGAGACTACTACGAAGTCCTGGGGGTCGACCGCTCGGCCGACCAGGAGGAGATCAAGAAAGCCTACCGGGCTCTGGCTCGGAAACACCACCCGGACGCCAACCCGGGCGATGCCGGCGCCGGTGAGCGGTTCAAGGAAATCAATGAGGCCTATGAGGTCCTCGGCGACCCGGAGAAACGGGCCCGTTACGACCAGTTCGGCCACGCCGCCTTCGGGCGCGGGCAGGCCGGCGCGGGCGGCTTCGGCGGTGACCTCGGCCCCTTCGGCGACCTCGGCGGGATCTTCGACGCCTTCTTCGGGACCGGCCGGCAGGGCCAGACGCGGCGCGGTGCGCAGCCCGGAGCCGACCTCCGCTACGATATGGAGATCAGCCTGGAGGAGGCGTCCGCCGGCCTGACCAGGGAGATCCAGTTCAGCCGGTGGGACAACTGCCCCATCTGCGGCGGGTCGGGGGCCAAGCCGGGGACGAAGCCGGCCGTCTGCGACCACTGCCACGGCACCGGCGAGATCCGCTTCGCCCAGAACACCTTTTTCGGCCAGTTCGTGAATGTCCGCCCGTGTGACCACTGCGGGGGGACGGGTCGGGTCATCGAAACGCCCTGTCCTGACTGCCGCGGCAAAGGCCGCGTCTACCGAGAGCGAAAGCTGGAAGTGAAGGTGCCTGCCGGAGTGGACGACGGGTCGCGCCTGCGGGTCGGCGGGGAAGGGGAGGCCGGCCCGCTGGGCGGTCCGCCCGGCGATCTCTATGTGGTCCTCCGCGTCCTTCCCCACGAGCTGTTCAAGCGCGACGGGACCGAGCTGTACTGCGAAGTGCCGATCAGCTTCAGCCAGGCCGCCCTGGGGGCCGAGATCGACGTCCCGACCCTGGACGGTCGGTCACCCATGAGGATCCCCGAGGGCACCCAGACCGGGACGGTCTTCCGGCTCAAGGGCAGGGGCATTCCCAGCCTGCGCGGCTACGGTCGCGGCGACCAGCACATCAAGGTGGTCATCCAGACGCCCAAGCGGATGACCGCCGAGCAGCGCCGCATCCTGCAGGAGTTCGCCAAGGCCGGCGGCGAGGAGTCCGGCTCGACCGGGACCGCGGGCGGGGGGACTGGCTTCTTCCGGCGGAAAGGGACGGCGCGATGAAGTGGACCGAGGTCAGGGTGCTGGTCGCCAGTGAGGCCGCCGAGGCCGTGGCCAACGCACTCATCGAGGAGGGGGCCGGTGGCGTAGCCATCCAGGACCCCTCTTTCCTTGCCGTGATCGAGCGGGGCTGGTTCTGGGGCGAGGGCGAGCCGGTGGAGGCCGCTCCGCCTTCCCCGGAGGTCACCGTCGCCGCCCACTACCCTCGTTCGGAGAGCCTGGGGCCGCGGCTCGAGCGGCTCCGACGCCGGCTCGACGACATCGCCGCCGGCGGCCTCGACCTCGGTCCGGGGCGGTTGACCGCGGTCGAGGTCGACGAGGCCGATTGGGTCGATGCTTGGAAGACCTACTTCAAGCCGCACCGGTTGGGCCGGCGGATGGTCATCCGTCCCAGCTGGGAAGAATACGAAGCTGACCCGACCGACCTGGTCATCGTGGTCGACCCCGGGATGGCCTTCGGGACCGGGACCCACGCCACCACCTCCGGCTGCCTGCTGTTCCTGGAAGAGCAGGTCAAAGGGGGGGAATCGGTGGTCGATTGCGGGTGCGGCTCGGGCATCCTGGCGGTGGCCGCCGCCAGACTGGGGGCGGCGACGGTCCTGGCGGTCGACCATGATGAGGTGGCCGTGGCCGCGACCACGGCCAATGCCGACGCCAACGGGGTGGCCGGGACGATCCGGGTCGTCGAGGACGACGGCGGGGCCTTCCTGGCCGGATTGGAGCCGGGTTCGGTCGACCTGGTCACCGCCAACCTGACCGCCGACCCGCTGGTCCGGTTGGCGCCGGACCTGGCCCGGGCCCTCAAAGCGGGCGGGAAGGTGATCGCCTCGGGGATCATCCGGGCCCGGCGGAACGAGGTCGTCGAGGCCTTTGGACGGGCCGGGCTCGAGCTCGTCGACGAGCGGCGGGACGGCGATTGGCACAGCTTGCTGGCTTCCGCCGCCGGGAGCGGCCCGGCGCGGAAGCCCGGCCATCTGGGGGTGACCGGCCGTGCATAGGTTCTTCATCGACCCCGCGGACCTGGAGTCGGCCGGCGGCGGTGGGTCTCGCGTCATCTTCCATCCCGACCAGGTGCGGCAGATGAAACGAGTCCTCCGGCTGCGCCCGGGTGACTCGGTGGCGGCCGTCCTTCCCGGGCGCGAAATCGTCGTCAGGCTCGAAGGCGGGGGCTCCGGCGAACTGAGCGGTGGGGGGCCGGTCATGGAGGATCGCCCAGGTCTGCCCCTGGCGCCGATAGCCGTCGATCTCTATCAAGCCCTGGCGAAGGGCGATCGGTTTGAGTCGGTCCTTCAGAAAGGGACCGAGCTCGGGGTCGCCCGGGTCGTGCCGGTCTTGACCGACCGGACGGTGGCCCGTCCAGATCCCGAGCGAGTCCAAGGCAGGGTGGTCCGTTGGCGGGCGGTCGCCCGCGAGGCGGCCGAGCAATGTGGACGGTCGGACGAACCGGTCATCGAAGCCCCGGCCGACTGGGCCGGCGTCTGCGCCGAGGCCGGCCGGGCCGACCTGGCCGTGGTCCCTTGGGAAAGGGAGGAGGCGACCGCTCTCGTCGAGGTCCTGCGGGCCTTCGCCGGTCGGCTCGGAGGCCTGGCGGATGGCGGCCGCGCGGCCGTCCAACCGGCCGTTGGTCCGGTAGCCCGGCCACGAGTGGCCGTCATCATCGGC
>DASXUT010000009.1 GCA_036504675.1 Bacillota bacterium
TCACCCAGACCGTCGAGGAGATGGGCCGCATCCGGGCTTCCGTCCTCGAGGCCGCCGATCGGATCAAGCAGCTCGATCTGTTGTCCGGAGAGATCGGCACGATCACCGAGACGATCACCGAGATCGCCAACCAGACCAACCTTTTGGCCCTGAACGCGGCCATCGAGGCGGCCAGGGCCGGCGAGCAGGGACGGGGCTTCGCGGTCGTCGCCGATGAGGTTCGCAAGCTGGCGGAACGGGCCGGCGACTCGGCCAAGCAGATCGCCGGTCTGATCAGTGACATTCAGCGGAGCACGGCCGAGGCCGTGACCGCCACCGAACACGGCGCCACCCAGGTGGAAGAGGGGTCCCGGCTGGCCGCCGACGCGGCCAAGGCCCTCGAGGAGATCCTCGACGTGGTCGGCCAGACCTCCAAGGAGATGGCGGCCATCGCCGGCGCCGCCGAGGGGATCGCCAAGTCCAGCGAGGAAGTGTCCCGAGCGGTTGAGACGGTCGCGGCGACCTCTGAAGAGAACACCGCGGCGACGGAAGAGATGGCGGCCGGCGCCGACCAGGTGACCAAGGCGGTCAACGACATCGTGGCCATCTCCGAGGAGAACTCGGCGGCCGCCGAAGAGGTCTCGGCGACGGTCGAGGAGATGAACGCCTCGGTCGAGCAGATGTCCGAGTCGGCCAAAGCCCTCGCCGACCTGGCTACAAAGATGAAGGAGCAGATCTCGACGTTCAAGGTCTGAGCACGTTAGGGTCTAGGCACCGAGTAACGGCCGAATCGCATCGCATGAAGGACGCGCCCGTGGTCAACCTATCACTGGAGGTGAAGGTGCCGCGGGCGCTGTCGTCTTTCGGTGCTCCCGCCCGCCGACACCCACGCGATGCCAATGAGTAGGTCAGGTTCGCCTCGGGTACTCTCCGGTATGCTGGTCGGGCTGGTCTTCGCGGCCGCGGCCGTCGGGGTCTTCTGGTACGGCTCGCGGCTCGGTCTGTGGAAGTGGCCGGCCCCGAAACCGGTGCCGGGGCCGCGGGAGATCCTCCAGGGCTACGTCGCCGGGACAATCTGCGATGTCAACGGTCAGGTCCTCGTCGTCCGCGACAAGCCGAGCGGGACGGTGGTGACCGTGGTGGCCGGATCACGGACCACGGTGCGGCGGAGCGGGAAGGCCCTGCCCCTGGGGTCGCTGCGCCCGGGGATGGGCGTTCGGGTCGACGGGACCTTCACCAACGGCTACATCGCCGCCGACTCCGTCGAGGTGACGGCCGAGAGCCTGTCACCCGACCAGGCCCCGGGCGGCACGGGCGGGGCCGGGGGTCCGAATGAACCCGGGGGGCCGGGCGGCCCATCGGGGGGGTCCGCAAGCGGCGGCGCCGGCGGCGTCCCCCCGGGTGGTGCGGGCGTGCCCGCCCCGGCCGGGGCCAAGGCCACCCCGATCAAACACATCATCTACGTCATCCAAGAGAACCACAGCTTCGACAACTACTTCGGGACCTACCCCGGGGCCAGCGGCTTTCCGGCCGGGACCAAGCTGCCCGAGCAGCCGGGGGCCCAGCCGACCCTTGCTCCCTTTCATCTGACGAGCCTGAGCACCGACCTGCCCCACTCCCGGGAGGTGGCCCTAAAGGCTTACGACGGCGGCAAGATGGACGGCTTCGTCTGGGCTGAGCGCTCCAGGGACACGATGGGCTACTACGACGCCTCGGACCTGCCCAACTACTGGACCTACGCCCGGGATTTCGTCCTCATGGACGCCTTCTTCTCCTCACTGATGGGGCCGTCGCTCCCGAATCACCTGTACAGCGTGGCCGCGCAGTCAGGCGGCCTGGTCAAGAACATGACCGAGGCCCCGGCGGCCGGCTTCAACTTCCCGACCCTGGCGACCCTCCTGGCGCGGTCAAAGGTCACCTGGAAGTACTACGACGGGAAGCCGGACCCCAGGGCCTTTTCCCTATGGAACCCGCTCCCCGGCTTCAAGGAGTTCCGGGACAACCAGGCGCTGATGGAGCACCTCGTCGGCACGGACCAGTTCTTCGCCGACCTCCGCCACGGAACGCTCCCACAGGTCAGCTGGGTCGTGCCGAGCGCCCTCGAGAGTGAGCACCCGCCGCAGAACCTGCAACTCGGGATGTGGTACGTGACCAGCCTGATCAACGCGGTCATGCGCAGCCCCTACTGGGACGAGACGGCCATCTTCCTGACCTGGGACGACTACGGTGGCTTCTATGACCACGTCCCGCCGCCGCAGACGGACCAGTACGGCCTGGGCCCCCGGGTGCCGGCCATCGTCATCTCGCCCTACGCCAAGCGGGGGTTCATCGACCACACCCAGTACGACCTCACATCCGTCCTTCGCTTCGTCGAGGACCGCTTCGGGCTGGAACCTCTCACCGAACGGGACCGCAAGGCCGACGGAATGCTGGCCCCGTTCGACTTCACCCAGACCCCACGGAAACCGCTGCTGATCGCCCCGCCGGGGGAGTGAGGGGGCGTGCCTCGCGACCCTGCTATGGTCTCGATTCCCCCCGTGAACCAGGGCCTCTTAGGGGGGCGCGCAGGGGTTCCGAGTGTCAGAACTGAAGAAGGAGAAACCTGATCAGAAGGGTAACCCCCTAAGGGTAAGTTCTGTGGTCATTAGGGGGGTTGCTTCTTGGCCAAGTGTACAATTTGTGACAGCCGCAAGGGAAAGCGCAACTGTGAAAGAACCGGGCTGCCGGTTTGTTCGCAGTGTTGTGGTCAGGCTAGGTCGTGGGTGAATTGTCCAACTCATTGTGCCTATTTTCCTAAGGAGGACTGGCCACAGTTTCTTGTCTTCCTGCCATCAGTGACAAATGAGTCAACAGGAGAGACGACTCGCTTCATGGCCAATTGCTTTCTCCCCAACGCCTATGACCTGGTTGACTGCTCAGTCAGTCGACTTGGATTGTCGTTTGCAGATTCACACACCCTGAACGTGGATATAGCAATGGTACTTACATCCCGGCGAGACGTCGTTCCGGAGATATACGGCAAGGATGATTGGAAAGCAGAAGAGGCCTGGGGTGATACTACAAACAAGGACCTGGCACCATTGTTGTTCGTTTTTGCCGGGAAGAATGGGTCCGTATCAAGCAGAGAGACTGCATACCAGCGAGTCAACATTGTTGAGAGACATGCAACGAGTCATATGCATTGGCATGTATGGATGCCCTATTCCAGGATGGTCATTGAACAGGAAACTGTATTCGACCCTCAGGCTCGCCGGATGGTCAAGCGTGGATATCGGTGCGGGAAAGGGAAGGTATTTAGTGGCAAGAACACCGCGATATTTGGCAACGTGTACCTGAACACCGAGCTAGGTTGAGGACACGGGTCAAATACCAAGAGATGACGGTTTTACCCGAGCGAACATTGGTTTCGTGTTGGTTGGGCCTTTTTCTGCCATTCAAGACGGTCAATTTTGAAAGGGTTACTGTAGATCCCCCGTACGGGTTCGAACTAGCACACTGGGACAAGC
>DASXUT010000010.1 GCA_036504675.1 Bacillota bacterium
GCGAACGACGCCCCGGTCGGGCTTGCTCTTGGACTCCCGCTTGTCGATGACCTTGACGACCACATGGATGGTATCCCCGAAAAAGGTCGGGGCCTTGAACTCCAGGGACTCGATCCCCAGGAAGGCGATGACCGTTCCCTCCAGGAGCCCGAGCCGGAAGACCAGGCCGTGGGAGACCGCCAGGACCAGGAGGCCGTGGGCGATCCTCCGACCGAACTGGCTCTGGCGCATGAACTCTTCGTCGGTGTGGAGCGGGTTGTAATCCCCGCTGAGGGCGGCGAAGTTGACGACATCGGTCTCGGTGATCGTCCGGGCGGGGGTGACTTGCTCCTCCCCGACCTCGAAGTCCTCAAAGTATTTGCCCAGGTCGACCCCCCCTTAGATTCCCGCCAATTCCCTGGCCAGGCGCTTCTTTCCTTCCAGGTTGGCCTGGCGGGCGATGACCACCCGCATCGCCTGAGGCGAACCCGCCCCGTGCATCGACTCGGTCCGGTAGGCCACAGCGGCCGCCCCGATCGTCAGGTTCTCGACCAGCCGCAGCATCCGCAGGCGGCACTCGGTCTTGATCCCGGCCACGCCGGCCAGGTACTTCTCCATGTACGGCCCGGTCTCCGGGCTCCTCAGGTCGGCCTCGGACGGCAGGGTGACCAGCAGCCCCCCGGCGATGTCCTCGGCCAACCGGGCGATCTCGTACGGGAAGCGGGTCACGTTCAGCTTGCAGACGTTGGCCAGGAGCAGGTCGACCAGGTAGACGCCGGAGGCAGTCGGCTTGCCCTCGGCCGAACAGGCCAGCCCGCAGGCGTAGAGGGTCTCGTTCAAATGGACCATCTCGACCAGCTTGTCCTTGATGTGTGAGGCGTCCTTGACCCCGACGTACTCGGCCAGGTTGGCCGCCGCCCCAATGAGGATGTCCCCCACCCCCACCTTGCACCCGCCGTAGCTCTGGCGGTGATAGGCCGCGAAGCGCTCGACCAGGGTCCCGGCGAACTCGTACTCGCGGTACATGAAGACGCGCTCCCAGGGGACGAAGACGTCGTCGAAAACGGCCAGGCACTCATGGCCGCCGAAGCGGGGGTTGCCGACGTCCATCGTGCCGCCTTCGAGCTTCCGGGTGTCAGAGGCCTGGCGGCCGACGATGTAAGTGATCCCCGCGGTGTCGCTGGGGACGGCGAAGGACACGGCGTAGGCGGCGTCCTCCTCTTTCATGGCCATGGTCGGCATGACGACAATCTCGTGGGAGTTGAGGGCGCCGGTCTGGTGGCCCTTGGCCCCGCGGACGACCATCCCGTCCTTCTTCACCTCGACAACGTGGACGAAGAGGTCCGGGTCGGCCTGCTGGCTGGGACGCTTGGAGCGATCGCCCTTGAGGTCGGTCATCGCCCCGTCACAGACCAGGTCCTCGTCCTGGACGCGCTGGAGGAAGCGGGCGAAGCGGCGGTGGTAGTCCGTCCCCTTGGCCTGGTCGATCTCGAAGGTCACGCTGGCCAGAGCGTTCATGGCGTCCATCCCGACGCAGCGTTGGAAGCAGGTGCCCGTTTTCTGGCCGAGGAGCCGTTGCATCTTGACCTTGGCCACCAGGTCCTCGGGGCTCTGGTGGACGTGGGTGAAGCGGTTGACCGGGCGGCCGCTCAAGTGGGACTTGGCCGTCATCAGCGCGGTCTGGGCCGGGTCGCCGGCCAGTTCGTAGGTCATGGCCACGGCGTCCAGCGACGGCCGGAGCATCGGGTGCTCGGCCGGGCAGTCGACCAGCTTGCCGAGGACGTAGGCTCTGGGCTTCATTCGCTTGATGCTGTCTTTATACTCCTGGGCGGTTTTCACGCTCTTCTCTCCCCCTTCAACGAAAGGCCCGACCCGCCCGACTGAGGCTGGGTGGCCCAGGGCATTGATTCTACGGCCGCGCCACCGAATCCTACTTGCCCATCCCCTCGACGGCGAAGACCCGCGTCGGGGAGGCCTCGAGGCCCCTCAGCTTCAGCGGCGCGACGATCAGGAAGCATTCCGGGTCCTTGAGCTTCGGGGTGTTACAGATATACTCGAGGATGTAGACGTCGTGGGCCAGCAGGACGTTGTGGGCCGGGATGTCCTTCGAGCCGAACAGGTCCCTGCTATTGCCACCTTTCTGAAAAAGGGCTTTCCGGGGAGGACTGGGGGCCGCCCGGAAGGAGAAACCGAGGCTTTGGGAAGCCGGTCGAAAAACCTTGTTTGCGCCGGGAGGCACCGGAGGTTATAATAGTGGCACTGGAGGGAGACCGGAAAGCCTCTGAATTAATACCACTACTGGGTCTCCGGCCATCGCCAATAAGTGCGGCCCCTAAGATTTCGGTTCTGTACGAACCTTGACAATGACAACCCGCCCGCCATTTCTATGAGGAGGTTGATTGCCCCAGATGCCTGCAAGTAGTGAGAAAGTGGCCGTCTTCATCGACTTCGAGAACATCCAATACAGTTACCACAACCTCTTTGGGGTGAGCCCCGACCCACAAGAACTGATCAGACTGGCTCAACGCTACGGCAACATCGTCCACGCCAAAGCCTTCGCCGACTTCCAGCAGCCCCACCTGAGGAAGATGATGGGCCAGCTCAGGACGGCCAGTATCGAATGCAGCGACGTCCCCGCCGAGGTCCGCGGGACACGGATCAAGGACTACGCCGACTTCGCCATGCTCGAGGACATTTACCAGACCTATCTGGACCGCGACGATATCAAGACCTTCCTCCTGATGACCGGCGACGGCCACTTCGCCAGCACCGTCGCCAAGTTGAGAGTTCGCTTCCAGCTCGAAGTGGTGATCGTTGGGGTCAAGGGCTCCGTCAGTCAAGAATTGAGGGCCAGCGCCACCGTGGTCCACGAGCTCGAGGGGCCGGCGACCCGGCCGGTCCAGGAGGTCGAGGTCATCAGGGCCCTGGCCACCGGGGAAAGGAACCTGCCCTTCGTCGGCGTCAGCCAGTTCGTCAAGTACTTCTCCGGCTCCGGAGCCACCAGTCCATCCGAGGTTCATAAGGCCATCGACCGGCTGCTGGCTGAAGGCGCGGTCGAGGAGTTCATGAGGGATCATAATGGTTACCGCACTCGGGCGATTAAGTTGATTCGAACGCATGCCAAGATCCAGGAGGCCCTGCAGGGTCAAGGGGCTGAGGGACAGCCCGGACCCGAAGGGCCGGCCGAAGTGGCCTCGTCAACTGTGGCGTTGGCGCCGGCCACGCCGGTCGCGGCGCCGGCCACGACGACCCCGATGTCGCCCTCGGTGGCGACGCCGGAGGTCACTGAGGCCGGCGGTGAGAGGACCGGCGACGCCGGTGAGATGATTTAGCCAAGACAACTTTTGGTGCGGGCGGAAGATAGGAAATCAGCAACGGCAGGGGCTCTTGTAGGCCCCTGCCGTCTTTTGTCGCTGG
Organism: Bacillota bacterium; assembly: GCA_036504675.1. Lineage (NCBI taxonomy): Bacteria > Bacillati > Bacillota > Bacillota bacterium. Next base: position 3,397 of record DASXUT010000010.1, read on the forward strand.
CCCGGCGGGATGAGGCCCGTCGGCGGCGTACACCCCGCGGGAAGAGTCTCGCCGGTGGGCGGCCGCGGCTGGCGGCTTCACCAATCCGAGTGCTCCGTCCGGGCGATGATCTCGTCCTGGAGGGCGCGGGTCAGGTCGCAGAAGTAGTCGCTGTAGCCCGCCACCCGGACGATGAGGTCGCGGTGCTTGTCCGGTTCGGTCTGGGCTTCGCGGAGGGTCCGGACGCTGACCACGTTGAACTGGATATGGTGGCCGCCGAGCTTGAAGTACGAACGGACGAGGTGGGCCAGGTTGTCGAGGCCCTCCTCCCCCTCCAGGACCTGCGGCGAGAACTTCTGGTTCAGGAGGGTCCCGCCGGTGCGGGCGTGGTCCAGTTTGCCGGCCGACCTCAGGACGGCCGTCGGTCCGCGCCGGTCGGCGCCCTGGACCGGGGAGATGCCTTCCGATAGCGGTTGCCCGGCCCGCCTCCCATCCGGGGCGGCGCCGGTGACCGAGCCGAAGTAGACGTGGCAGGTGGTCGGGAGCATGTTGATCCGGTAGACCCCGCCGCGCCGGTTGGGCCGGCCGTCGACCGCTTCGAAGAAGGCGTTGAAGACCTCGACCGCCAGGGCGTCAGCGCAGTCGTCAGCTGGTCCAGGCGCCCCGGGTTGAAGGCATCCCACGTGTTGAGCTCGGTGATCACCCCGAGGTGGACGAACCAGTAAGCCTGGAGGGCTTCGTGGAAGTCCCGAGGGGCGTTGGCCGGGACGCGACGGCAAACCTCGGCGACGTGGAGGATCTCGGCCCGGCGGGCCGGGTCGGTTTCCGCGCCGGCCATCGACCGGGCCTTCTCCGCGTGGCGCTCGGCGAAGCGGATGATCGCCTCGGCGCAGATCCGCATGGCCCGCAGTTCCTCACGCTGGTCGCGCTCGGCGGGGGACGTGTCGGCGGGCTCCGCGGTCGGTCGGGTCCGCCGTTGCGCGTCCAGCCGGGCCAGCCGTTCGTCGATCTCGGCGATGAGGTCGCGGAAGCCCTTCTTGTAGATCTTGTCGCCGGCCACCGTGTGGCCGGGCGCCCGCTGTTCCATGAACTCGGTGAAAATGCCCGCCTCGTAGGCGGCCTTCCACTCGTCGGTCATGGCCGCAAAGAGCTGGTCGCGAACCGTGCGCCCGCGCCAGAAGGGGGTGATCTCCTCCTCGTAGACGCGGAAGGTCTCCGGGTCGACCTTGAAGGCAATCCTCTCCCGGGAGTCCAGCACGCGGAGGTCCTCATGGCTGTGGCAGCACAGCTCGGGGTAGGTCGGGGCGGCCTTCGGCCGCGGTCCGCGCTCGCCGACGATAAGCTCGCCGCGGCCGACGTGGATCTCCTGGTTCTCCATCAGGTGCCTGAAGGCGAGGCCCCGGAGGACGGCCGGCGAGGCGTCGGGGCAGACCTCCGGCGCCCGGCGGTAGAAGTCGGTCGTCAGGATGGCTCGCTCGGCCGAGAGCGACGGCGTCGCCTCGATGCTCTCGCGGCGCAGTTCGGCAACCCTGGGGTTCATGATCGTCCCTCCGTTCTTCAGTGTCCGACTCGGACCTTGAGTCCGAAGCCCATTAGCCGGGCAGCCACGGCCGAGACGGCGGCGTCCGGCGGCGTGGTCAGGTCGGGCAGGGCGTAGGGCCGGCCGAGCCGTCGATACTTGTCGACCCCGGCCCGGTGGTAGGGCAGCAGGCCCACTTCCCGAATGGTCTTCACCGACGACAGGAATTCTCCCACCAGGACGGCGTTGGCTTCGTCGTCGTTGACCCCGGGGATGAGCGGGATGCGGACGACGACGTGGTTGTGTCGGTCGGCCAGGGCGCGCAGGTTCCGCAGGATCACATCGTTGGGTTGACCGGTGAAGGCGAGGTGCTTCTCCGGATCCATCACCTTGAGGTCATAGAGAAAAAGATCGACCATGTGGGCGATGGACAGGAGGGTCTCCGTGGCCGCCAGCCCGGAAGTGTCGACGGCCGTGCGCAGACCGTGCTCCCGGGCGGCCTCGAGGAGCCCGCTCAGGAAGGCCGGCTGAGCCAGTGGCTCGCCCCCGGAGAAGGTGACCCCGCCGCCCGACTGGTCGAAGAAGATCGTGTCCCGATCGATCGCCGCCATGACCTCGCCAACGCTCATCTCCCGCCCGGCCAGCTGACGGGCGCCCGTTAGGCAGGCCGCGGCACAGCGTCCGCACTGCCGGCACCTGGCCGCATCGGTGATGGAGAGTGCGCCCACCGGCCCCCCGACGGCTATCGCCCCGTTAGGGCAGGCCTTCACGCATTCACCGCAACCGGTGCAACGTTCGTCTCGGAACAATAGGTCGGGCGTAGTCTCGATGCCCTCGGGGTTGTGGCACCACCGGCAGCGCAGCGGGCAGCCTTTGAGAAAGACGGTTATCCGGATGCCCGGGCCGTCCCGGGTCGAGAACCGCATGATGTCGAAGACGCGTCCGCTCTGATTCAATGGACTCCCCTTTTCCTGCCCCGAAGACGCCTGCCTGACCCGCGAGGAGGGTTCGACACCCCGGCGCCGGCCACCTTTCGTGACAGCAGGCCGCGACGCCCCCGCGGGGTCTCCCGCCCCGCCGAAGGTCTGGTCGGATTATTGGACCAGGCTCGGCGGAGAGGGCAGTAAGACCAGTCCTGAGCGTCTGGTACCAAGACCGGGTCCTCCAGGGAGGATTTGGGCATCGCTCCAAGAATGGGCAAGGAGGGGCCTTTTGCCTTCCGCAACGGTGCCTCGACAGTGCGTTAAGGAGGACGAGTGAGTAGATGAGGGCTGCAGCTGGGAAAGTAATCGCCGCGCTCTGTGCCGTCTTACTCCTATCCGTGGCGTTGCCTTCACTCGCCCCCGTATCGGCCGCGGGAGTCCAGCCCACGTGGGTCCTCGGGCCGACCCGGGAATGGGGCTACGGGGGCCCGGGCAGCCTCAGCGAGGGGCTGGCCCTGGTGGAGAAGAACGGTAAGTACGGGTTCATCGACAAGACCGGCAAGCTCGTCATCGGGTATCAGTTCAACGACGCCTACGGCTTCAGCGACGGACTGGCGGCCGTGCAAGTGAAAGACAAATGGGGATTCATCAACAAGACCGGCCAGTACGTGATCACCCCGCGGTTCCCGGCGGTGTCGAGCGGCTTCAGCGAAGGCTTCGCCATCGTCTACGACGACACCGGGGACCACAAGTTCATCGACAAGACCGGGGCCATAGTCCTTCCGCAGCTCTACAACATCCTTGGGAGCTTCCACGAAGGGCTGGCGGCTATCTCTAACGCCGATTACCAGACCGGCTTCGTCGACACCACCGGGGCCTATGTCATTTCCCCGAGGTTCGATTCGATCGGACGAGGGGGGTTCGCTGACGGGCTGGCTCCGGTGAAGGTCAGCGTGAGCATGTTCGGCAAGATGTTCGGCTATACGGACAAGACGGGGACGCTGGCCTTCCCGGCCAAGTTCGCCACAGCTTACAGCTTCAGCGACGGCTTGGCCAGGGTCCTGGACGACCTCATCGGCGGACACTGGGGGTTCATCGACAAGACCGGCGAGTATGTCATCCCCGCCCAGTTCGAGGAGGTCGATGCCTTCAGCGAGGGGCTGGCCCCGGTCAGGCTGCCGGACGGTAAGTGGGGCTTCATCGACAAGACCGGGAAGTGGGTCATCGAGCCGCAGTTCGACGTGGCCTCGCCCTTCAGCGAAGGCCTGGCCTCGGTCGGCACGGCCGGCAACTGTGGCTTCATCGCCAACCCCCTCAGTGCCCGGGCCCCCAAGGACGAGGCCGATTCCTGGGCCAAGGCTGAGGTTGACGCGGCCATCGCCGCCGGCCTCGTCCCCCAGAGCCTGCAATCGGGGTACAAGAGCAACATCACCCGCGAGGACTTCTGCGCCCTGGCGGTCAACCTGATCGTGGTCAAGACGGGCAAGCCCATCGAGACCATCCTGGCCGAGAAGTCCCTGGTCATCAACAGAGGGGTCTTCACCGACACTCAGAACGACACCGTCCTGGCGGCCAACGTCCTCGGGATCGTCGGCGGCAAGGGCTACGGGCGCTTCGACCCGCAGGGCTCGATCACCCGTCAGGAGGCGGCGGTGATGCTCACCCGGACGGCCAAAGTGTTGGGCTACTCCCCATCCGGCCAGGAGGTCGCCTTCAGCGACGCCTCCAGTATCCAGTCCTGGGCCAAGGATGCCGTCTCCTTCATCTCCGCGGCAATGGACGTCAAAAGCAACCGGGCGGTCATGGGCGGCACGGGGAACAACGCCTTCTCTCCGAATGGGACCTACACCCGTCAGCAGGCCTTCACGACGATGATCCGGCTGTCCAACGCGATGGGGCAGTAGTCCCGCCATCAGCCTGCCTCAGGCGTGGTAGGCGTCAATCAGCGTACGACAACGAAGCCCTTGAGAGCGGTCGATACCGCTCCCGAGGGCTTTGTCATCCCCAGTAGCAGCCCGGTGGTCATGACCCATCGCCGGGAGAAACCGCGGAGGGTCTAACGACAAAAAGACTGGATCCGTCGGCCGACCACCCGATCAGCCTGCCGGGGCCGCGGTCGGTGAGGGTCTCAGTGGTCAGGTCGTAGAGCATGACCCTGGCTTCTTCATCCGGCTGGGCGCCGGAGATGACCTGGAAAGCCAGGAACGCGCCGTTGGGGGAGAACCTCATGGCCGACGAGAAAGGACGGGACGACCCGAGGTACTGGCGGCCGCTCGGGAGGCGTACCGAGCGAGTCGAGCCGGCCGCCAGGGCGACGATGACGACGCGGTCCGAGACGACGCCCGCAGCCGTTCTCCCATCGGCCGAGATGGCCAACTCCTTCTGGAACCCGGCGATCGGCACGGCGACGGGGATGTCGGCGGGCGGGGCGATGGTCGTCTTGGCCCCCGTCTCCAGGTCGACCACGGCCAACGGGTGGTTGGCGACGGACAGGTCGTTGAAGATGAGGGTCTTCCCGTCGCGGTCGATGGCCATGCCCACGGGGGGCCCGTAGAAATCGGACATGGCGGGGATTTGAGCGACGGCCTTGAAGGAGCTGTCGCGACCGGTGGGGGATTTCGGGTGGAAGACCCACAGGTCCACCGTGACCCGGTGGCCGCCGTCGCGGGAGGACTGATCCGGGCTCCGGATCAGGTAGGCGGTGGTCCAGCCGTCGCCGGAAACAGCCAGCCCATCGAAGATGAATTCGCCGCCGACACCGGCCTTCATGCAGGTGTCCGGGTCATCCCACGCGTCGGCGGTGGAGACGGTCACCTCGCGGACGGAGGCCGCCCAGATCCGGCCGGCATCCGCTAACCCGATGTCCTGCACCCCGCCGCTCTTGTGGTGAAGGTCCTCCGCCCGGCCGTCGGGGGTCAACAACTTCGGGACGTACCACGGCGGCGCGTCCCCTGAGTCCCCGATGGCCGTGTCGTTCAGACTTTCGAGGGCCAAGAACCGCCGGCCATCCTGGTCGACGTCGATCACCGGAAGCCCGGGGTTCAGGGTGAGGATCGGCTTCTCGGCGCCGCCGCCCGGCCCCTCCCCGCCTCCGGTCACCCCATCCACCGGGCCCGCCGCCGGGACCCGGAACACCGCGACCGGCGCCCTGACCGTGACCCACAGGTCCCCGTCATAGGACACGGCGACCCCTTCTTTATCGAGGGCACCGTTCGGAGAGATCAGGTAGTGCCGGCCGACCGCCCGGAGCTTGCCCGCCCCCGGGCCGGCGTCCATTTCCAGGCTGACCTCGACCGTCTTGCCGCCCTTCCACTTGTAGACCGGGCTGGGCGGCGAGACCGGAACATCCGGCGGGTACGCGGAGGCACTTGCCGTCAGGGCCCTGGCGACCGTCGCCTCGACCGAGGCCCGGTCCATCGCCTTACTGAAGTCGATCCTGAAGGTGTGGAGCCCGGCGGCCAGGTCATAGCCCCCGCGCGGGCCGGTGTAGGGAACGGCAACGTTCTCGTTTCCGACTTCGACGATGGTGAAGGTGCTGACGGTCTTCCGCCGTTCGATGGTCAGGGTGAAGTCCCGTGAGAGAGCGGTAGCGGTCGGCCCGCCCAGGGGAGCGCCTTGCTTGAGGGTGAAGCCGATCCTGGGGACCTCGTGGTCCGGCCAGAGGATGTCGATGACGAATTCCTTTTCCCACTCGGCCGTGTTGAAACGGACCTCCCCGGGCTCGAGGACCAGGAAGGGTTTGACCCCCTCGAGGGTCGTCCCCTTGGGCAGGCGGAGTTTGACGGTCACCTCGCCGGTGCCGACGGCGACCTGTTGGCCGGGGGAAACCGGCATCCGCAGGACTTCCGCGGCGCGCCTGACCTCCCAGACCTCCGCCGTGACGCCCGGGATGGGCTCCGCCTTGGCCGCGCCGGGCGAGACGGGGCTCGGGCCGGCCCCGCCCCCTCGGCACCCTCCGAGCAGGGCGAGGGCCAGAAGAATGGCAAGGGCGAGGGTGGCCCTAGGCTTCACTGTGTTACCTCCCCGATGGGCTTCCCTACCGAGTAAGACGTCGGAAACCTGGGAGTGGTTCCCTTGGCGCGGGGGCCTTGGAATGAACCATTTTGGGTCGGGGAACCCGCCGCCGAGGGAAGGGTCACCCTGTAAGTCAAGGATCGGCGCGCGGAAAACCCCTCCGTCCATCCGGACGGAGGGGTTCAAAGCAGCATTACTCAGTCAGCCCCGCTGGTCACGTTCCCTGGCCGCCTCTCTCGCGGCGTAGGCCAGCATCCCCTGGAGTTCCTGGACGGCGGGATAGACCCAGGGAGCGTTGGCCGGGGAGCCGTAGAAAACGAAATCGGCTCCCCAGGCCAGTGGAAGGCTGAAGGCGGCCGCGGTTACCGCCGCCAAGACCTTCGGTGGCGGACGGCGATCGCGGATCCACAGGTAGACGGCGTTGCACGGGGCGCAGCCGACCCTGACCCGGAACATCTCCCTGGCCCTGGCCAGGGTCAGGGCCGACCAACCGATGCTGGGCAGGTCGAGTACCCCGGCATCGACCCAGACATCATCGACGCCGCGGCTCTGCAGCCGGGCAATGAGTCCGCCCTGGGAGTCGTCCGCCCCTCCCGTGAGGAGCTTCAATCGCTCGGAAGGCCGAATGACGGTGCTGCCCAGGGCCAGCACCACCGCCCGCCTGAGGCCGCTGTCCTGGACGACGTCCAGTTCCTCCCGGCTCACCCGCTCGTCAATGGAGTTGTAGATCAACCGGTCGGCCAGAGGTGAACCCTTCAGTTGCCGGACCACCTGGATGCGGGCGGAGCGGTCGGCCGAATCGAGCATCATCAGGTCATCGCAATTCTCGGCGACGAACTCCAGGTGACGACGCAAGGCCTCGGCCGTGTCGCCGATGACGTCGATCACCCGGGGCAGGCCGCAGGCCTTAGCCACGTCCTCCTCGCGGCGGAGGAGGGCCCGGGCCGCCCGGGCGTCAAAGAGACCCTTGTCGTTGTCCCACACGAGCTTCTGGCCGCGGAAGAAGAGGCTTCCGACCATCGTCGGCGGCCCGGAGGGAACCTCTGTCGCCTTGATCATGGCGCCCATCGTCATCGGTCCATCCTCAAAAGAGCCCCATGGTCGCCAGCTTCTCCTTGGCCGCGTCATACTCACGGCGCCAGTCGTCGGCCGGCTCGACCCGGTTGACGTCGTAGACCTCGGAGAACGGTTGACCGAGCCGCGGGGCGGTGAAAGTGTCGCGGTACGCCGGGAGGAGTTGCAGGATCAGTTCGTTGGCCCGCCCATAGCTCAAGCCGCGGTCGACGACCGCCCGGCCCACCTCGGCCATGAGTCTCGCCTCAAGACCGCTGGCGTTGGCCGTCTTGCCGTTGGTCGCCGCGACCCCCAGGAGGTGCATCCCGCCGCTGACGTTGGCGATGGCGTTGGCCGCCGTTTCATAGAGGAGTTCGGGCGCCCCGGCACCATTGGTGGCGAAGATGTCGCCGACCAGGATGAGGGGCTGATGCCGAGCGAACGCCCGGCCGACCAGGTTGATGACCCACATCACCTCGGGGACGCTGGTCGACGTGTGACGGACGTGAACGGGATGGCACAGGTGGAGGTGGGCCTGGT
>DASXUT010000011.1 GCA_036504675.1 Bacillota bacterium
ATGGCCCTCGACCGGGAGGGCCGGATCGTCCTGGCCAACCCGGCGGCCGCGTCCTTCGTCGGCCGGCCGGTCGAGGCGCTCATCGGCCGGCCGTGCGGCGACTGCCTGCAGCCCGCGGAACTCAGCGAGGCGGTCACGCGCGGGATGGCCACCCCGGTCGAGTCCAGCGAGGAGATTGCCGTCCGCGGCGGCGAAGTCTGGTACAGCCTCCATATGGAGCCCTTCGTCCTGGCCGATGGGACCACCGGGAAGGTCGCCGTCCTCCACGACATCACCCGTCTGAAGGCGGCCGAGAGCGCCCGCCGGGACTTCATCTCCAACATCTCGCACGAACTCAGGACACCGGTGACGACCATCCGGGGATTCGTCGAGGCCATTCGCGACGGGGTCGTCCGCGGCCGGTCAGAAGAGGAACGCTACCTCGGGGTGATGACCGAGGAGATCGACCGGCTGTCCCGCCTCATCGAGGACCTCTTCCAGTTCTCGAAACTGGAGGCGGGGAAGATGGACTACCGCTTCGAGGGGCTCGACCCGATCCGGTTGGTCGACCGGGCGGCGGACAAGATCAGGCCGCGTCTGGAGTCGGCCGGGCTGATCCTCGACGTGACCGTCGAGAACCGGGACTATCCTTTGGCCGTGGCCGATTCCGACCGCATCGAGCAAGTCTTCTTCAACCTCATCGCCAACGCCATCCGCTTCACTCCGACCCCCGGCCGGGTGACCCTGGCGGCCACCGTCGAAGCCGGTGAGAAGCGGGTCATCTTCAGCGTAGCCGATACCGGCGCCGGTATCCCGGCCGCCGACCTGCCGCACATCTTCGAGCGCTTTTACAAGGCCAAGACGGCGGCCGGGCGCCGGGCCGGCGGCACCGGGCTGGGCCTGGCCATCGTCAAGCACATCGTCGAGGACCACGGCGGGGAGGTCTGGGTGGAAAGCGAAGAGGGCAAAGGAAGTGAGTTCTCCTTTGCCCTCAGGGTCCTCGGTGGGGAAGAAAAAGGGGTCTGAGCGGCGCCGCCGGGTGCCACGGGTGCCGCCGGCCGAGAGGTCGGGCGGCTGCGTCACTCGGCCCAATCGGCCGGCCCGGTGATCACCCGCTCCGAAGGCTCACCGTCGACGTCCAGCCGGGCGTGACCCATGAACAGAGCGGTGACCGCCCCGGCGATGATGACTCCCATGGCGACCAGAAAGACCGTGCGAATAGACTGCGACAGGACATCCTTCAGCATCCTGGTTACCGGCGCGAGGAATTGCGCCGGTATTGTGTTCTGGGCCCCTTTGTTGACCAGGATGGCAAAGGGGGATTGCGGGTCTATGTCAGTCATCGACCGCAGTTGGTTCAACACCGAGGTCATTTCCGGGGGAGCCGAACCGGCCATCGCCGCCAGCCGGTCGCGGATCAGCCCGGCCGACCGGTTGTTCATGATCACCCCGAGGATGGCCACCCCCATCGTCCCGCCGATCGATCGGAAGAAGGCCGTCGACGAGGTGACCACCCCGCGGCGCTCCTTGGGGAAGGAGCCCTGGACGGCCAGGACGATGATGGGCATGACCAGCCCGAGGCCGATCCCGGCCACCAGGGCCGCGCCCAGGGCCTGCTGCCAGCTGTTGTCCGGGGTCAACAAGCTCATCAGGTAGAAGCCGGCGGCCAGGACGCCCATGCCGAGCACGGTCTGCGTCCGGTAGCCGACCCGGCTGACCAGCCAGCCCCCGAGGAGGCTGGAGAGGACCACCGTGAACATCATCGGGGTCATCACCATTCCGGCGTCGGAGGCGGAGATGCCGACGACCCCTTGCATGAAGAGGGGGACGAAGACCACCGCCCCGAAGAGGGCCAGGCCCATGAAGAACCCGACGAAGTTGCAGACGGCGAAGACGCGGTCCTTGAATAGGTCGAGCGGCAGGATCGGTTCCTTGGCGACGGATTCGGCAAAGATGAAGAGAATGATGAAGCCCGCCGCAGCGGCGAAGCGCCCGATGATCGGGGCCGACATCCAGGGGTAGTCCTTGCCCCCCTGGACCAAGCCGAGCAGGAGGAAGACGGCGGCCCCGACGACCGCCGCGGACCCGAGGTAATCGATGTTCCGGGTGCCCTGTTCCTTGTACTCCCGCAGGAAGAGGCCGATGAGGATGGCCGCCGTCAGTCCGACGGGGATGTTGATGTAGAAGACCCAGCGCCAGTCCCAGAAGTCGACGATCCAGCCGCCGACCTGGGGGCCGAGGATTGAGGCCACGCCGAAGAGGGCCGTGAAGACTCCCTGCATCCTGGCCCGCTGAGCACCCGGGAAGATGTCACCGATGATGGTCTGGGCGACGGGCACCATCGCCCCGCCCCCAATCCCCTGCAATCCGCGGAAGAGGACGAGTTGCGGCATGGTCTTGGCCGCCCCGCAGAGGGCCGATCCGACCATGAAGAGCCCAAGGCCGACAAGGTAAAAGAGCCGCCGCCCGTAAAGATCCGAGAGCTTGCCGAAGATGGGGAGGGTGGCCGTGGAAGTCAGCATGTAGGCCGTGGTCACCCAGGTGATGAGGGAGAAGCCGCCAAGGTAGCCGACGACCGTCGGCATGGCCGTGGCCACTACGGTCTGGTCGATGGCCCCGAGGAGCATCCCGCACATCAAGCCGATGACGACCAAGGCCGTCCGGTAACGTTGTTTGGTGATAGTTGAATCGTAGGCCGCGGGTTCGGCGGGACCGGTCATTCGGTCGGCTCCCTTCGAAGGTGGTCGGCGATCTTGTCCATCACCCGGGTGACTGTCCATAGTTCCTCGTCGTTGACGACCGAGAAGGCATGGTCGAGGTGACGGCGGCGGCCATCGCGGGTATACTCGAGCAGCTTCCGACCGCTCTCGGTGATCTCGACCCAGACGACGCGCCGATCCTCCTGACTACGCTCGCGGACCGCCAGCCCGGCCTTGACCAATCGGTCGGCCAGCCCGGTGGCCGCGCTGAGACTGACCCCGAGCCGGGAGGCGATCTCGGAGATCCGGCGCCGGCCGCCGGCGGCCAACCAGCCGATGATGATCAGCTGGGAAACGGATAGCCCCTCGGCCGGGGCCTTCGCCTGCCGGACACCAACCTGCCTGGCCAGATAGACCAGGGTCTGTTCGAATCGATCGAGGGTGGCCCGGCGGTCGAATTCCATTCAGCGCACCTCATCGAGGATTACTTAAGGTCCTTAACAATACCCGGCATCAGTATATTTCCGGGGCGGTCCGGTGTCAACGAACGGCTCGGAGAATTAACGATTTGGCAACAACCTGGAAAAATGTTGGTAACGACGAGGGGCGATAATCGGGGTGGAAGGACGGGCCGGAGGACGGCCGTCCGAGCAAAAACAGGGAGGTTGAGAAAGATGAAGGGAATCAGGAAGTCGCTCATGATCCTGGTCGCCGCGGTGCTCCTGGTGTCGTGCACGGTCCCGGTGATGGCGGCCGCCCAGAGTGCCCCGGCGGCGCCGGCCGAGCAGCAGTACGGTGAGGTCGTCGTGGCCATCCTCGAGAAGCTGGGGGCCGGCGGGGACGTCGACAAGTTCCAGGCGGCCGGCCTCGCCCCCCGCGCCGCGGTCACCCTGGCGGCCATCGCCGGTGTTGCCGGCCAGCCGGTCGACCAGATGATCGGTCTGAGCCGCGAGGGACGGACCCCCCAGGAGATCGCCGAGAAAGTCGGGGCCGATTGGCAGGCCGTCCAGGACAAGATCGCTGAGGCCATCGGGTTCAAACGGGACGACTCTGCCCGGCTCCAACAGCGCCTCGCCAGGCTGGAAGAGAACCTGGCCAAGGCCGAGGAAGGCTACCAGAAGATCCTCCAGTCCCAGGCGGACCTGGTGCAGCGGATCGCCGACGCCGAAGCCAAGCTTGGGGAGATCAAGGACGAGCGGGCCAAGTACTGGGCCGAGCAGCGGATCACCGCCATGAAGATGCGGCAGCCCATTCTCCAGCTGCAGGCCGAGCGGGCCCAGTTCATCATCAACTCACTGCAGACGCTCATCGCCGAATTGCAGGCCAAGTTGAACGGGTAAGAAGCGGGTGAGAAACGGGTAACAAGAGGCCCGGGACCTCGAGTCCCGGGCCTTCCCGCGCGCCGAGCACCGGACCCGACCGGACAAAATAAAACGACGGCAGATTCCTCTGCCGTCCTGAGCGGAAGACGGGATTTGAACCCGCGACCCTCGCCTTGGCAAGGCGATGCTCTACCACTGAGCCACTTCCGCGCGTGTGGCGCAGGCCAGAGTCGAACTGGCGACACATGGATTTTCAGTCCACTGCTCTACCAACTGAGCTACCGCGCCTTGATGTGCGGAGACGACGGGATTCGAACCCGCGATCTTGTGCGTGACAGGCACATATGTTAGACCAGCTACACCACGTCTCCGTGTCGGCTATTAAACTTACAAGGTCATCCAAACTGGGAGGAAAGACCGGTGGGCGAAACAGGGCTCGAACCTGTGACTTCTTGCGTGTAAGGCAAGCGCTCTACCAACTGAGCTATTCGCCCGGCTTCACCCGTTGTCTTGCTCGCCTCATGCTCTAATAGTATAATGGCTTTGCGGCCCATTGTCAATTTGCCCGAACGCCTTTGACGCGACCGAAGCCGCAGGTCAACGATGGTCCGACGGTGAGTCAATTATAGCACCGAGGGCTGGTTTCGCCAAGCGGAACGCCCGCCGATTCGCCGCCCACGTTAGCTTGAACGAGCTTTGCGGATATGTTATCATGAACTGGCGAAGACGGCGACATAGCCAAGTGGCAAGGCGGAGGTCTGCAAAACCTTTATCCCCGGTTCGAATCCGGGTGTCGCCTCAATGCAAGTGGGGCCGGGCCGGCAGCCCGGCTCGATTTATATCAGCCTCGGAACATCTGGCGAACCGGCCGGAGTGGCGGAACTGGCAGACGCAAGGGACTTAAAATCCCTCGGGCCCATGGCCCATGCGGGTTCGACCCCCGCCTCCGGCACAGGCTTTTATCAAGGCCAAGATGGTGCGTCTTCGCGGGAAACCTCTTCCATCCAGGAAGGGGTTTTTCTTTTCCCAGCGAAGAGGGAGACAACCTTCGGAGGTGAGCGAATTGGCCGGCGGGAACGGACGGGAATTCGGCGCCCAATCAATGGTCGCGCCACTTCGGCGAGTGCTGGTCAGGCGGCCGGCGTGGTCGCCGGAGGCCGTGGCCACGGAGGCCGACTGGAGGGTTTGGGGCTACGCTTCACCACCGGAGCTCGAGCGGGCCGCCGAAGAGCACGACAGGTTCACCGAAATCCTCAGGGCCGCCGGCGCCGAGCTGGTCTACGCCGATGAACCCCACCCGGCTCTGTACGACTCCATCTTCACTTACGACATCGCCATCGTCACCGACCACGGAGCGATCATCCTCAACTCGGGCAAGCCGGTAAGAAGAGAAGAGGGAGCCATCATCGAGCGGGCGCTGGCGGGCGCCGGGGTGCCGATTCTCGGGCGGATGACCCCGCCGGCCACCGCCGACGGCGGCGACACCCTGTGGCTCGACCACGACCACCTCCTCGTCGGGCGCTCCTACCGGACGAATCGCCAGGGCATCAACCAACTGCGCCAGTTCCTAGAGCCCATCGGGGTTACCGTCCTGACCGCGCCGGTCGTCCACTGGACTGGGCCCGGGGAGGTAATGCACCTGATGTCGGTGATCAGCCCGGTCGACGACGACCTGGCCGTCGTCTATTCCAGGTTGATGGCCGTTGAAACGATGGAAATCCTTCGCGACTTCGACATAGGTCTTATCGAGGTCCCCGATGACGAGTTTCCGACTCTCGGCCCCAATGTCCTCGCCGTGGCCCCGCGGCGCTGCGTCATCATGGAGGGCAACCCGAAGACTCGCCGGGCCTTGGAGGCCAAGGGGGCGGTGGTCTTCGAATACCCGGGGCGAGAGGTCTCGATCAAGATGGGCGGCGGCCCGACCTGCATGACGAAGCCGATTCTCCGGCAGTAAAAGGCCTGTCCAGGTAGGGACGGATTGTCCCGTAATTGACCTTGGGGGAACCTTCTGGTAAGAGGAATTTATCCCTGAAGGGCGAATTGTCACCACTGTCTGCCGCGGAACCGCGTGGGTGCGATTCAGGCGGCCCGCTCAACCGACCGAACGGGGGTGGTGCGCAGGCATCAAGGGGACCCAGAGTGTCCTCGGTCCTTGGTTCAGCTGGAAAGCAGTAACGCCGCTCCAATCGTAGCCCTGCCTCGCCGAACTGGACGACGCTGCTGCATCCCCGGCTACACTCTGAGGGAGGTGTCACCATGCCCCAGGAACGCTTGGTCTTCATGCGCAAAGCTTCCGGGCTCGTCCGCGAATTGAGTGTAACCGACGTCGTCATCTGGTGCATCGCGAGCCCGACCGCCAGCGGCTTACTTTACTACCAGGTCTCGAACGCCAATTCCTACCCGGGAGCCAACCCGATCCTGACCTTCCTTATCGGTGGTATTATCCTGTTTCCTCTGGTCTACACGCTGGCCACGATGATGCGGATCATGCCCCGTTCGGGCGGCATGTACGTGACCATCAGCCGCCTCATCGACCCGTCTGTCGCCTACGTCACCAACGTCATCTATGCCGTCAGCATGGGCATGACCGTCGGCATCATGTGCTGGGTCGGCACCGGGGTCCTCGGTTCGGCCCTGGCCCTGGCCGGCCATGTGGCCAAGATCGACGGCCTGATCAACGTGGGCGAGTGGGTCAACGCGAACCTCGGCCACACCATCATCTCTCTGGCGGTGGTCCTCCTCTTCTGGTGGGCCGCCCTGGTCAGCCTGAGATTGGTTAAGAACCTCATGCGTTGGTCTTTCTGGCTGGCCGTCATCGGCACGGTCATGCTGGTCATCCCCGGCATCCTCTACTCCAACGGGCAGCCGGGCTTCGACCGGATCTGGGGCTCGGGCGTCTATCAGAAGGTCATCGCCGCGGCCACGGCCAACGGCTGGACCGCCCCGGCCTTCTCCTGGTCGTCGACCATCGCCCTCCTGCTCGTGGTCTTCTGGGCTTACTCGGCCTTCGAGTACATCGCCGCCATGTCCGGCGAGGTCAAGAGCCCGCAGAAGAGCATGTTCACCGGGATCATCGGCGGTTTCCTGCTGACCATGGTCATGTATATGGTCGTTTCCTGGGCGGTTTGGCGGCCCTTCAACATCGGCGCCTTCATCCCCGCCTACTCCTTCCTCTATGACAAATTCCCCGATGTCCTCGGCGCGATCATGCCGGTGATGCGGCCGTCGGTCCCGCTCCTCCTCGGCTCCCTGCTGCCCAACCCGTGGCTGGCCGTGGCGGCCATGGTCCTGGTCACCCTATGGTTCTATAACACCGCTCTGCCGTCCCTGGTGGCCGGCGCTCGGATCCTCTTCGCCATGAGCTTCGACCGCCAGATCCCGGCCGGCTTCGCCACCGTCAACAAGCGCGGCGTCCCGGCCCTGGCCACCCACGTCCAGAGCATCATCGCCTTCCTGACCGTCTTCCTCAACCTGGCCGGCATCAGCGTCCTCCTGGGGATGGCCGATGTGGCCAGCTACTTCACCTTCTGGGCCTTCGGGCTCAGCGCGGTGATGCTCCCCTACAAGCGCCCGGCCATCTACGCCCTGTCCCCGGTCAAGGGTGACTTCCTCGGCATCCCCGTCCTCACCTGGCTCGGCGGCCTCAGCGTCGGCATCGGCTGGTTCCTCGTGGCCTTCGCCGTCACCGGCATGAGCACCGCGGCCCAGGTGGCCTTCTGCGCGACCATCTTCGTCCTGACGATGGTCTATGTCTACGCCCAGGCGAAGAACGCCAGGGATGGCATCGACCTGAACGCCATCTACGGCGAGATCCCGCCCGAGTGAGATCCGACTAGGGCCCGGCGTGAAGGGGTGGCCGCCGTCTCCTGGGCGGCCACCCCTCGTCCGGTCCGTGGCAGCCAAACACACCTTGGGAGGGAGCCAACATAGCCAGGATCTTCTTCGCAGTAGACGTCCATGGCG
The DNA here is from genome assembly GCA_036504675.1 of Bacillota bacterium. Classification (NCBI taxonomy): domain Bacteria; kingdom Bacillati; phylum Bacillota; species Bacillota bacterium. The sequence goes on from DASXUT010000011.1 coordinate 7,964, forward strand.
CCGTCGGCGTATGGAGCAAATGGCTGCGAGTCCCTCAGGCTTTCAAGGCCGATGTAATCATGTTGTGCGGCGACCTTACCGGCAAGGGCGTCGTTCCTCTGGTCGAGGAGAAGCAGGGCTTCGTCTCCACCTACTATGGTCGGAGGCAGCTCTTCCGGAATGAGAAGGACGTCGTCAACGCGGAAAAGCAGATCGCCATGACCGGGCTCTACCCCCTCCGCTGCACGCCCGAGCAGGTCGAGCAGTACAAGAGCGACCCCAAGCTCCTGGACGTGGTGATGCGGGAGAAGATCGTCGCCCGGATGAAGGAGTGGATGGACCTCCTCGTCCAGAAGATCGACCTGAAGAAGACCCAGGTTGTCGTGATGCCCGGCAACGACGACGACCCGGCCGTCGACGACGTCATCAAGAGCTACGGCGAGGCCGGCGTGCAGTGGGCCCTCGACGGCCCGATCGACATCGCCGGGTTCCAGGTGGCCAGCTTGGCCCACGTCAACCCGACCCCCTGGGACACCCCCCGCGAAGCCGACGAAGAGGGAATGGCCAAGCTCATTGAGGCTCAGGTGGCCAAACTGGACAATCCGGGCCGGTCCATCTTCAACTTCCACGCGCCACCCAACGGAACCGAGCTGGACCTGGCTCCCAAGCTCAAGCCGGACCTGACTCCGGTGATGGGCGCCGGCGGCGTCGAGATGATCCATGTCGGAAGCACCGCGGTCCGCGACGCAATCAAGAAGTACAGGCCGTTGATCGGCCTCCACGGACACATCCACGAGTCGGCCGCCCAGGACCACGTCGACGGCATCCCGGTGATCAACCCGGGGTCCGAATACGGCGAAGACGTCCTTCGCGGAGCAATCGTCGAGACGTCCAAGGAAGGCATCGTACAGTTCTGGCGCGTGGAGGGGTGAGAGTTGAGTAACGAGGAAGCCATCGCCCAGGAACAGATGCTCGTACAGCTAGGGATGCAACTGGTCGAGGCGGCGAAGGCCCAGGACCTGTCCCTGCGGCTCCTGGGGGCCATCGCCTTCCGGGTCCACTGCCCGACCCACAAGCACCTCGAGTACGCGGTCGGCCGCTGGCTGACCGACGTCGACCTGGCCTGCGGGGTCAAGGACGTGGACAAGATCATCAAGCTGTTCCAAAGCCAGGGGTTCGTGGAGAACGAGCGGGTTCGGCTCATCCACGGCAACGAGCGGCTGATCTTCGATCATCCGAACGGAGCCCATTGCGATGTCTTCGTCGATCGCTTACACTTCTGCCACGATGTTTGGTTCAAGGGTCGCTACGATGCCGACTACCCGTCAATCCCCCTGGCCGAACTCCTCCTCGAGAAACTTCAGATCGTGGGCTTCGAACCGAAGGACGCGGTCGACAGCTTCGTCCTCCTGCGTGAACACCAGTTGGGTGACGGCGACAAGGAGACCGTCAACGTCGGCCTCATCGCCAAGATCTGCGCCGACGATTGGGGCTTCTGGAAGACGATCCACCTCAACCTCGATAAGATCGACGAGTTCGCCCGCAAGGGCGACCTGCCCGTCAGCGATGAGGACCGCAACGACGTCCTGGCCAAGACGGCCGCCATCCGCAAGCGACTCGACGACGTGCCTAAGTCCTTCAAGTGGCAGATGCGGGCCAAAATCGGCACGAGGATGCCGTGGTACCGGGCGGTCGACGAGTTGACCCGCGACTAGCCGCGCGTCGTCTGATAGTCGGCCGGCGAGAGTGGAGCGTCGAGTCTTGGGTCTTGAATGTCAAACCACCATTGACTTGATGGGCCTCCGCCTAGCGGCGGAGGCCCATCAAGTCGCGCCCGGAGCGGCTTTTCGCGTCGTCTCTAGACGCCTCTTGAACTTACGTCTAGCTGCTGATAAAATGAA
>DASXUT010000012.1 GCA_036504675.1 Bacillota bacterium
GGAGACCTATCTACGTCAGAAGAACCCCGGTTGGCAAAAACTCATGAGCCAACGCTAAACCAGTCGCGGAAACGCTGAGGGTGACATTTTCTCAGTCCCGTTATGCGCTTATACAGGTGACATATTCACTGTCCATTGACAGGCTGCGCTTGATCGACATGCGCTTGATCGGCAAGGACTACGCGCCGCGGCCGCCGAAGTCAGCCGCCATGAACAACCCCATTGACGCCCCCCGCCGCGCCCTCATCTTCGACCTCGACGGCACCCTGTGCGACACCCTGCCCCTCATCTACGACTGCTTCCGCGACGTCCTCCTGCGCTTCACCGGGAGGCGCTTCGCCGACGACGAGATCGCCCCCCTCTTCGGCCCGCCCGAGGAAGGCGTCCTCGAACGGGTCCTGCCGCCGACCGAAGCGGCCGAGGCCCTGGAGTCTTACCTCGATCTCTACCGTTCGCGGCACGCCCGCTACGTGCCCTTACCGGCGGCCCAGGTCCGCGACCTCTCCGGGTTCAGGGATGAAGGTGTCAGGCTGGGGGTGGTCACCGGCAAGGGCATCGGCACCGCCCGGATCACTCTCGCCGAGACCGGCCTGGCCGACCTCTTCGACGTGGTCCTCACCGGCAGCGTGGGTTTCAAGCGGAAGCCCGCCCCCGACGGCGTGCGGTTGGTCATGCGGGCCCTCGGGGCCGAGGCCGGCCGATCGGTCTTCGTCGGCGACCACCTGGCCGACGTCAGGGCCGCCCGGGCGGCCGAGTGCACGGCCGTCGCCGCCGCCTGGTACGAGCGCCACGACCCGCGGGTCCGCGCCGCCGACGCCGGTGCCGATCACGTCTTCGAGCGTTGGGAGGACTTCGTCGACTGGGCGAGGGGCTGGGTCGAGGGGTAGGCGGCCGGCGGCGCGGCGACCGGCGACGCGGGCCGGGACCCACCGCGGAAAGAAAGAAGACCCCCGCACCGGAGCCTCCCGGTAGGGGGTCTTGTCCTGTCGCGGCGATCCTGTGGCGGGGGCCCTGAAGAGCCCGTCGCGGGTCGGCGGCTCACCGAGGAGAGGCCGCGGCCGGCGAGTCAGCCGTTCCGGGCCGCCTCGAGGAGCTTCTTCGAGAAGCCCTGTAGCTGGCTGGAAACGGTGGAGATTTCATTCATCGCCTGGGTCAGGCTGTCGGCGGCCTGGTTCTGGCTGGCCGCCACGTGTTCGGTCACCTGCTTCATTTCCTCGGCCTGGTTGAGGATCTGGGTCATGGTGGCGTCGATGTTGCCGAGGGTTCCGTTGATCTGCTTGGCCGACACGCCGCTGGATTCCGCCAGCTCGCGGACGCGCTCGGCGACGACGGAGAAGCCCCGCCCGTGCTCGCCGGCTCTCGCCGCCTCGATGGCCGCGTTGAGCCCGAGCAGTCGGGTCTCATCGGCGACGGTCTTGATGAACTCGATCACCTCGCCGGTCTCCTTAACGTGTTTCTGCCCCTGATTGGAGACTTCGGCCAGGGACTGGGACCGGTGGAGCAGATCCTTGGCGTTCTCGGCCATCTCCTTGATGGGCGTGCCCAGCGAAGAGATGGTGGTCGAAAGCCTCTCGCCGACCGCCGCCAGCTCGGTCGACTGCCCCTGCAGCTGGTTCATGACTTCCTCGCGACTGCTCACAAGGAGCATGATCAACCTGGCCACACTGGCGTCGCAGACGGCCGTCTTGGCCTGCTTCTTCTGATAGATGAGGTCGTTGACTTCCTGGACGCCGGTGGCCTCGATGACCACCTGCAGACCCGGGGTGGCCAGGAGCGCGCCGACATCGGTCGTCGTGTGGACTCCCAGTTGGCGTCCGAGGACCATGCCCGGCGCGTCCATGCCTCGGTCGGCGATGCCGACCACCTTGACGTCGGGAACCCCTTTCAGCACCCGCAGGATCGACGTGCCGCCTCGGCCGGCCCCCACGATGGCTACCGTGATCACTATTTTTCTCTCCATTTCAGGTCGTCAGGTTTCTTCCCGGTCCTCGCAACCGAGGACGCCGGGCAGAGAGTTCTTCCCTTCACTAATATCGGACCAACGGCGGCCGGAATTTAGCGGGCTTTCGACAGATATCGACACCCAGCTAGAGGCGGTATTGGCCGGTCCAGCTTATCAAAAGACGTCATAAAAGGACCCCGGGGCTAACCCCCGGGGCCACCGCGTGTCACGGCTACTGCGCGGGGTCCTAACTCTCGTCCGACTCCCCGACGTACACCTCGTGCCTGGCCTCCCGCCGGGTGTGCCGATTGAGGATCTTCTTCCGCAGGCGGATCGCCTTGGGGGTGACCTCGACCAGCTCGTCCTCGTTGATGAACTCCAGGGCCTGTTCCAGCGAGAGACGGCGGGGCGGGGTCAGGCGGACCAGTTCCTCGCCGGTGGACGAGCGGACGTTGGTGGCGTGCTTCTTCTTGCCGACGTTGAGGTCGATGTCCTTATCCCGGGTGGCCTCGCCGACGATCATGCCTTCGTAGACGTCCTCGCCTGGTCCCAGGAAGAAGATCCCCCGGTCCTCCAGGTGGGACAAGGCATAGGCCGTGGCCGTCCCGCGTTCCCAGGCCACCAGAGACCCGCTCCGCCGTTCGGGGATGGATCCGCGGTGCTCGCCGTAACCGTGGAAGATGTGGTACATCAGGCCGTAGCCCTTGGTGTAAGTCAGGAAGTCCGAGCGGAAGCCGATCAGGCCGCGGGCCGGGATGATTTCGTCGATCCTCACCCGGCCGCCCCGGGCGTGCATGTTCGTCAGCTCGCCGCGCCTGGTCCCGAGGTGTTCCATGGTCCGCCCGAGGTATTCCTCGGGAACGTCGATGACCAGGTCCTCGAGGGGTTCGAGGAGCTTCTTCCGACCGTCCGGGCCGGTCTCTTGCTTGAAGATGACCTTGGGTTTGGAGACGCCCATTTCGTACCCTTCGCGGCGCATGTTCTCGATGAGGATGGACAGGTGGAGCTCGCCGCGACCGCTGACGACGAAGGCGTCGGGGGAATCGGTCTCCTCGACCCGCAGGGCGACGTTGGACTCGAGTTCGCGGTCCAGGCGGTCGCGCAAGTGGCGCGAGGTCAGGTAGGTGCCTTCGCGACCGGCGAAGGGGCTGTCATTGACCCGGAAGGTCATCGACAGGGTGGGCTCCTCGACGGTGATGGGCGGCAGGGCCTCCGGGTGTTCGGGGTCGGTGACGGTGTCCCCGATGCCCGCGTCGAGTAAGCCCATCAGGGCGACGATCTCGCCGGCCGAGGCCTCGGGGACTTCCAGCCGCTTGAGCCCTTCGAAGGTGTAGAGCTTGCCGACCTTGGCCGGCCTGGTCTTGTCCTCTCGGCAGATGGTCACATTCATCCCGGTGCGGACGGTCCCGCGGGCGATCCGCCCGATGATGATGCGGCCGACGTACTCGTCGTAGTCGAGGTTGGAGATGACCATCTGAAACGGGCCGCCGGGGTCGCCCGAGGGCGACGGGACGGTCTCGACAATGGCGTCGAGGAGTGGCTTGATGTCCTCGTTGCCGTCGTCCGGGGCCAGGTGGGCCGTGCCCCGGCGGGCGTCCGAGTAGATGATCGGGAAGTCGATCTGCTCCTCGTCCGCGCCGAGGGCGATGAAGAGGTCGAGGACCTCGTCGACGACCTCGGCCGGCCGCGCGTCGGGGCGGTCGATCTTGTTGATCACCACCACCGGCTTGAGCTTCTGGGCCAAGGCTTTGGACAGGACGAAGCGGGTCTGTGGCATCGGCCCCTCGAAGGCGTCGACGACGAGAAGGGCCCCGTCGACCATCGACAGGATCCGTTCGACCTCGCCGCCGAAATCGGCGTGGCCCGGCGTGTCGACGATGTTTATCTTCAGGTCGCGGTAGCGGATCGAGGTGTTCTTGGCCAGGATGGTGATGCCGCGCTCCCGTTCCAGGTCGTTCGAGTCCATGACCCGCTCGACCACCCGCTCGTTGGTCCGGAAGGTCCCCGTCTGCCGCAACAGGGCGTCGACCAGGGTGGTCTTGCCGTGGTCGACGTGGGCGATGATGGCCACGTTGCGAAGGTCCGACGGGCCGATCTTGGTCTCTGAAGGCGTACCGATGCTCATGGGCGCTCATCCAATCTTGCCGGCGGGCTCGTCCAGCCGCGGCTCAAAGCTAGAAACGGCCCTCAAAGCGGCCCGTTCCCTGCTTACTATAATCGACCCCCCGCGGGGTGTCAATTCCATCACCGCTTGCGGGGAACGACCGGCCGACTTCCGCCGGCCTCAAAACGGGATGCCGAAGCGCTCCATGAACCAATCATCGCTCCGGCGGCGCCGGGCGAAGAAATCCTCGCGCTGGCCTTGCGCGGCCCGGCGGGAGATCTCCACCAGCTGCTGCCAGTAGCTGTACTTTTGAAGGAGCGCGATGACCTTCCCGACCCGAACCTCATTAAAGTGGCTGACGGCCATCCGGACCTGGTTGTACTGGGCGTCCCAAAGGGTCACCCGATACGGGTGGCGTTGGCGGAAGAGGTGACCCACCACGGTCTCCGGGACAACCGCCGCGTTGTGGCCGAACAGCCAGAGCTTGATGGAGATCTCCTCGTCCTCGTGACCCCAGGTCTGAAAGGCGTGATCGAAGCCGCCGATGTCCCTGAAGACTTCGGCTCGGAAGGCCATGCACCCCCCCGGCAGCAAGGGGACCTCGGTGATTCCCTTGGGCGGCTTCAGCCAGGTCACCTCGAGCCGATCATTCCAAGTCTGTCCGAAGCCGGCCCGGCGCGGGTCGCCCGGCACGCCCAACCCCGGGGAGACGGCTCCCAAGTCGCCGCCGGTCGCCGCCGCCTGGGCCAACGGTTCGACCAAGGCATCCAGCCAGTGCGGCGGGAAGTCGAGGTGGGCGTCGCAGAAGACGTAGTAGCGCCCCTTGGCCAGGCGGGCACCGAGGTTCCTGGCCTGGGGGGCGCCCAGGCCCCGCGTCCTGACGATGCTCAGCGGGTAGGGGAAGGCCCTGGTCAGATGACAGCACCCGTCCTGCGAACCGTCGTCGACGACGATGGCCTCGAAGGGCACGTCCACCTCGGCTGTCGCCAGCGAGGCCAGGGTCGTGGCGACGTTCGCCCCTTCGTCGCGGGCCGGGAAGATCACGCTGACCAGCGGCGGAGCTGACAGCGGGGGGGGCGGGTACGGGTCGGGCCGCGATGCCTGGGTCTGATTGACGGCGTTGGTTGGCGGCAAGTGGGCGTCCCTCGCTTGGCGGACCCGTGACGGGCCCTTAACGGACCTTTTGCGGGCCCTACGCCATGCTATGAACGCCCGGCTTGACCGGTCATCGCCCGACCTCGCTCGCCCGTGCCCATTAGTTCCCAGCTCAGGTCGCGTGCGCGCGGGGGCTTAAAACCGTCTCTGGGGCAGATTCCTAAGAGACGGGTGATGAGCTCTTTGAAGCTGAAACGACTGGTCGCGGTGATGACCGTGGTCGCCCTGTTGGGGCTCGGCCTGGGGGCGGCTTCGGCCTATGCTTACGGACGCTTGACGGGGCGGACCCGGAAGGGGCCGTGGGCTGGTCTCCCCGGGCCGGGCAGCGGGCTGGTGACGCCAGGTCCAGGGTCGGCCGACCGGGGCTTCGGGGCCGAACACGGCGGCGGGGCCGAAAACGGTGCGGATGGCGCGGGCTCGGGCGACGGCTCCACCCGGCCATTGGTGGGCCCAGCCGTACCGGTCATCGACCATCTGGCCGATCGGCTCGGCCGCACCGGCGACTCGGCGGGCAAGGAGATCGCCCTGACCTTCGACGCCGGCTGGATCTACGACTCGGCCCCCGATCTCCTCCGGGTCCTCGACGAGAAGGCCGTCAAGGCCACCTTCTTCCTTCGGGCCCGCTGGGTGGAGGACCATCCTGACCTGGCCCGGGATATCGCCGCCCGGGGCCATCTGGTCGAGGACCACTCTTACAGCCATCAGGACATGACCAAGCTCGACCCGGCCGCCCGCGAGGCGGAGTTCCAGCACTCCGCGGCCACCTTCCGGCGGATCCTTGGGATCGAACCCGATCTCTTCAGACCGCCCTATGGGGCCTACGACCGTGAACTCCTGAGCGAGTTGGGCGCCCGCGGCTATCGGGCGGCCGTGATGTGGACCGTCGACAGCCTCGACTGGCGCGAGCCCGGTCCCGACCAGGTCGCGGCCAAGGTCCTCACCAGCGCCCGCGACGGGGCCATCGTCCTGATGCACGTCGGCTCGCGCGACGGGGTGGCCGCCCTGCCGTCCATCATCGACACCCTGCGGAGCACGGGCTACCGCTTCGTCCGCCTGGACGCGATGACCGGGGTGGTCCAGTAGAGCGGGCCGCCGCCTGCCGCCCCGCCGCCTGCCGCCCCGCTGTCCCCGCGCCGGCGGGTCCTAGTGCCAGTACTCCGCCCTCCCGCGCTCACGCGGCTTGACCAGCGGCCGCACCGGCTTTTCCCGCGGGCCCTCCGGATCGGGGGGCCCGCCCTGTTCCCCGGCCCGCGGCGCCTCGTAGGCCGGCTGCGCCCCGGTGGCCACGGCCATCTCCCCGGTGAAGGCGCAGAGGTCCTCCGCCGAGACCTCCGACAGGCCGCGGTGGCCGAGGCCGCCGGTGGCGATGGCCATCTCCTTGGTCGAGGCCTTGATGAAGTTGGCCAACCGGCGGGCTCCGGCGTGGAGGTCGAAGCGGTCCGAGTTCTCCGTGTTCGGCAGGACCAAGGTCAATGGCGGGTCCTTGGGATAGACCTTGAGCGCCTGGGCGTGGACCATGACCAGGAGGGCGGCCGTCCCGATGGCCACGGCGTCTGCCCCGAGGGCGATGGCCTTGAGGAAGTCGCCCGGCTCATGGAGCCCCCCCGAGGCGATCAGGCTGATCCGGTCGCGGATCTTCCGTCGGCGCAGGTAGCGGTCGGCCCGCGGGATGGCGAAGACCGTCGGCAGGCCGAAGTTCTCAGCCGTGATGGCGTAGCCGTCCTCGCCGCCGGCCTCGGCCCCGTCGATGGTCAGGAAGTCGGGCTCGGCCACCAGGACCTCCTCCAGGTCGGCCTCGATGTCGCCGGCCGCCAGTTTCACCCCGATGGGGAGGCCGTCCGTCTCGTCCCGCAGCCAGTCGATCACCCGCCGCAGGTCGTGCCCGTCTTTGATCGTCTCGAACTGCGACTCCATCCGGACTTCGCCCGACTCGGCGGTGACCTGATTCAGTTGGCGAAAGCGAGCCGGGAGATTTTTGACCGGGGTCGATTCACTGACCCCGCCCGAGGCCCCCCGGCCGAAGACGATCTCGACCGCGTCGGCCTGGCGCAGGTCCCCGATGGCGTTGCCCCAGCCGGCCCGGTTGTACTGGACGATGTAGCGATCGACGGTCGTCCGCTCCTGCGGGAGATAGCCGCTGCAGCCCGAGTTCAGGGCCGCCCCGGCCAGTTGCGCCCCCTCCGCCAGGGCGGCCTTGGCCCGTTCACTGAGGGCCACCCCGTAGCCCATTCCGGCAATGATGATCGGCGTCCTACACCTCAGCGGGCGCCGGGCGTTCGGGCCGATGGTCACCGAGGTGTCGACGTCCTCGACGGACAGGGTCGGCAGCCGCGAGATCTGGGCCGGGAGGAAGTGCAGTTGATCCAGACCGCGGGCGCGACGGGCCGCCCCCATCGGCCGGTTGAACGGCTCACCAGTCTGGCCACGGACCATGATCTGGAGGAGCGAAAGGGGGTCGATCGTCTTCGGCAGGGCCAGGGTCTGGTAGGCCACGTTGCGCTCGGAATCGGTGCTGAGGATGGGCTTGATCAACTTCATCAGCGCCCCTCGGAAGAAGAGCGGGAAGAGCAGCGCGGATAAGGCCGTGGTCAAAACCCCGACGATCAGTCCTCCGATCACCGACCACCAGAACGCGCTCAAGGTCAAACCAAAGACCCTCCCAACGGTTCCCGACTGCCAGGACGCTATTATGCCCTCACCTCGGGAACCCCGTGCGCCGAACAGGCGTCAAGGCTCGGGCCCATCGCCCGGGCCCTCCTGTTACGTATACCCGTTACGTCTACTACATCCCAGCTAGACGAAGCTTGCCTGCTCACCACCGGCGGGCGGGCGGAATAGCATAAGGAAGGACTCGCGGCCCCCGGGGCTCGCCCGCCCCGCGGCTGGGCCGCCGGCGCGTCCGCACGCACACGGCCCAAAGGAGAGGGAGCAAAGTGACCAGTCGCGACAGGTATCCGAGCCACGAACGACCGCCGAAGGCCTGGGGCGGTCTCGTATCCCCGCCGATGGGGGGTCGTTCACGCCCGCCCCGACGAGCCGGGGTGACCATGGTCATCGACAAGGGCATGGGGACCACGGAAACCGCCGGTCTGCTCGAGCTGGCCGCGGACTACATCGATTTCTGGAAGTTGCCCTTCGGCACGTCGGCCTTCTACCCCGAACCGACCCTCCGCCGGAAGCTCGAAATCCTTACCCAAAGCGGGGTCAAGTCCTACCCCGGCGGGACCTTCCTCGAGGTGGCCATCTGGCAGGATCGCCTGGAGCCTTTCCTGACCAAGGCCAAGGACCTCGGCTTCACCGCCATCGAGGTCTCCGACGGGACGATCCCGCTCCTCCCCGAGGAGCGCGAACGGGCCATCCGCCTGTCCCACGAATTGGGCTTCACCGTCCTGTCCGAAGTGGGCAAGAAGGATCCCCGCGAGCGCATCCCATGGGAGACCATGCGCCGGATCATTCAGGAGGACCTGAGCCAGGGAGTGCGGTTCGTCATCGTCGAGGGCCGTGAGATGGGGCGCGGCGTGGGCATCTACAACGAGGCCGGCCAGATCGTCGACGAGGAGGTCTCCAAGATCCTGTCGGCCGTCCGCGACACCAACCTGATCATCTGGGAGGCGCCCCTCAAGAACCAGCAGGAGCAACTGATCCTCCGCTTCGGCCCCAACGTCAACCTGGGGAACATCCCGCCCGCCGAGATCCTGGCCCTCGAGTCCCTGCGAACGGGGCTGCGGGCGGACACCCTGAGGGCCTCGCTGTATAAGACCTAGCCTGGCACGCCGCACAAGACCTGATCTGGGTGACGCGGGCTCCGCTCCCAATCCCGCCCAATCGCCTCACATTCTGCCAGCCCCGGCGTACTATGTAGCGCTGAGGGGCGGCCAGGAAAGGACGGCCAGCGATTGGTCACCGACCGCTCCGGCCGCTCCGGCCGCATCGTCATCAGCGAGTACCTCTGGGAGGAGGGCCTGGCCGAGGTCGACCACCGGTTCCGGATCAGCTACGACCGAACCCTCTTCGCCGACGTGGACCGGCTGAGGCGCGAGGTGGGCTCGGCCGAGGCCCTCATCGTCCGCAACCAGACCCGCGTCGACGACGCCCTCATGCGCCTGGGACCGACCCTGCGAGTGGTCGGCCGGCTGGGAGTCGGCCTCGACAACATCGACGTCGGAGCCGCCCACCGCCGGGGCGTCGAAGTCGTCTACGCCCCCGAGGCCAACGCCACATCGGTCGCCGAGTTCGCCGTCGCCGCCGCCCTCGCCCTCAGCCGTCGCCTGATCCCGGCGCACCTCCACACGGTGGCCGGGGGTTGGGACCGGACCAGTTTCTCCGGGGGTGAGCTTTCCGGCAAGACCGCCGGGATCATCGGCCTCGGCCGCATCGGTGAGCTGGTCGCCCACCGTCTGAAGGCCTTCGGCCTGAGGCTCCTGGCCTTCGACCCGCGGCTGTCCCCGACCGACCTGACGGTCATCGAGAACGGGATCACTCTGGTTCCCTGGCCGGACATCTTGGCCGAGGTGGACCTGATCACCCTGCACCTGCCCCTGACCGCCGAGACGGTCAACCTCGTCGGCCGGGAAGAGCTCGGCCGGATGCGGCCTACAGCCATGCTTGTCAACACTTCCCGCGGCGGAGTCTTGGATGAGAAGGCCTTATATGAGGCCCTGACAGAAGGCCATATAGCCGGGGCTGCCCTGGACGTCAGGCGGCATGAGCCGCCGAGGACGGGCGTCGACCCAGACTTCTCCCGCTTCGACAACGTCGTCCTGACCCCGCACATCGCCGGCCTCACCCGGGAAGCCGACCTCAAGGTGACCCGAACGGTCCTGCTGGACGTGCAACGGGTCCTCCGGGGCGAGCCACCGAGTTTCCCGGCGAGTGCCGCGACATTGTCCTTCCCGCGTCCCGCGAAGATGAACGGAGGTTGATCCGCCGTGTTGCGGATGATGGCCAAGTCCAAGCTCCACCGGGTGACCTGCACCCAGGCCAACCTGAACTACGTGGGGAGCATCACCCTCGACCGGGCGCTGATGGACGCGGCCGGGATCGTCCCCTACGAGATGGTCCAGATCACCAACATCGCCAACGGCACCTGGTGGCAGACCTACGCCATCCCCGGGGACGCCGGCTCCGGAGTGGTCTGCCTCAACGGGGCTTCGGCCCGCCACTTCCACCCAGGCGACAAGGTGATCGTCATCTCCTACGGGTACTACAGCGAGGCGGAGGTCAAGCGGCTGGTCCCGAAGATCGTCTTCGTCGACCGGAAGAACCGGATCACCGAGGTCGCCTCGGAGGAGATCCCGTTCACCGAATACCTGCCGCCGGACGAACGGTAGGTCGGGGCCTCGGGGGCCCGGGACGGTCTGGTCGCGAAAAAAACGACGGGCAGGCGCACCGGTGAGGTGAGCCTGCCCTAGAACGGCTGTAGGTCGACGTCCCCCCAAGCCCCCAGCTTATCCCCGATGATGACGACGGCCCCCAGGAGGCCGCGGATCCGCCCGGCCACCCGCAGCCCGGCCTCGATGTCGTCGGCCGTCTTGACCCGGTTGCCGATGGCGGTGGCCGCGGCATCGGCCAGGGCCGCGTCCCTGGCCACGACGACGGTGGCGTCGGTGCGGCCGAAGCTCAGTGACGGGCCGACCGTCCCGGCCGAGGTGCACACGCCGAGGGGCGTGTCCTCCGGCTTGATCTTCAGGGCGACCTTCTCGCTGAGCGGCGAGGACCCGGCGTGGATGCCGATCTTCCGGGGCAGGCCGGACTGGATGAAGATGTCCCCGCCGTTTTCGACGATGACCTCCGGCGAGTACCGGAGCAGTTCCACCCCGACGAACTGGCTGACCGCACCGGCCACGGCGGCCATCGGGCCGACGCCGGCGGCGGCGCCGGCCTCGCTCATCCGGCGGACGATGGGCGGCGCCCAGGGGGCCGGGTCGATGGGCACGAGGCTGGTCCGGAACTCCGGTACGGCCAGGATGTACCCCTCGAGCTGCCGCCTGAGTTCGACGACCAGGGCCATGGCCTCGGCCTCCAGCCGCCGGTGGGCGCCGATCTGGAGGTCGGTCTCTTTCAGGCAGCAGTTGAAGAAGACGAGGTTCTGACCCTTGAACAGGTCGCGGTAGGTCCGGGGCTCGTACATGGGGTCAACTGGCCGGCGTCCCGCCGATGGCCGGGGCGATGGCCCGCATCGGACAGGCCTTCAGGCAGGACTCGCAGACGAAGCAGTCGGCCGGCGTGAAGACCAGGCTCCAGTCCTTCTGGTCCAGGGACAGGGCCCCCGACGGACAGACGGCGGTGCAGGCCCCGCAGTCGATGCAGCGGTCGCGGTCCCAGGAGACGGCGCTCTCGACGATGTGGAACTCGACCCCCTCGTCCCGGACGAAGCGAGTCGCCCCGTCGATCGCTTCCTCCTGTCCCTCGACGTCCATCACCAGGACGCCGACCCGGTTGGCGGCCACTTCGGCGTGGAGAATGTTGATCCGCAGGTCGTAGTCCTTGACCAGGTGGTAAGTGATGGGCTTCCCGGCCCGGTTGGGCGGGAAACGAAGGAGAGCCTTGATCCGCTTCATCGGGCGCCACCCCCCGCGACGTTGGCGGCTTGGGAGCCGGCCTTGACCTCGAGCCCCTTGGGATTGGCCGTCGCCGGCAACTGGGCCACCGGCTGGGTGAGCAAAAAGTCGCCGCCGGCGATCCAGCCCTTCAGGACGTCGGCGATCTCCCGGGCCACCTTCAGGCTGGACAGGGGGGCCGTCGGTACCTCGCGGCCGTTCAGGGTGATGCTCCCGCGACGCAACTCGGCGTAGGAGACGCGGCCCAGGCACGGCCGGTCACGGGAGGGCACGCTGTAGTCATAGACCTTGGTGAAGATCTCGCTGTTCTTGACGGCCACCGAACGGACCATCTCTTCGTCGAGGATGGGGATGGGGATGCCGATGCCGACGTACATGCTGACCCCGTAGCGCTCGAAGGTGGCCGCCCGGATGAAGCGCGGGCTCATCTCCTTGAGGTTGCCGATGACCGCCAGGGTGGCCGCGTTCTGCAGGGGGACGCCGTTCTCGGCCCGCGGGCGCGACGGGTTGTGCTGCGTGCCCGGCCAGGCCACGAAACCCTGGGTGCCGCCGAGGAAGATCCGCGTGCCGATGCCGATGGTCCGGTAGTACGGGTCCTTGAGCAGCGGGCTGAGTTCGCCCGAGGTGCTGTAGGTGACGTTCCCGCAGCGCGGCTGGAGGACGCCCATGTAGGTGTAGAGGGTCCGATCCGAGGTGTTGGTCGCCGCGGCGTAGTTCTGGTAGGCGTTGCGCGGGTTGTAGAGATAGGCCTCGTTGATCTCGTCCTTGGTGATGACCGTCTCGATCTCCGTCCGCGGGTAGCAGTCGGTGCCGTAGGAGGTGGCCCGCAGCTTGACCGGCCTGCCGGCGATGAGGTCCTCGATGACGTGGGCTCCGCCATACTCGAGCCCCCTGGTCTCCGAGGGCTGGGTGGCCCCGATGTAGGTGTCGACGGCGGCCAGCCCGCCGTAGGCCTCGACGTCGTTGAGCCAGATCTTGCCCATCTTGATCGGCGGGTCGGCGTGGCCGAAGTTGAGGAAGGCCCCGGACGAGCACATCGCCCCGAAGGTGGCCGTCGTCACCACATCGACCTCTCTGGCCGCCTCGGCCGGGCCCTTCTCGTCGACGATCCTGATGATCTCCTCGGCCGTGACGACCACGGCCTTCTTCTTGTGGATCCTCTCGTTGATCTCCTCGAGACTCTTGACGCTCAAGCGGCATCCCCTCCTCAGATGATGAACGAATGAGGACGGCGGCCTCTCGGCGGCCGGCCTAAAGGAAAAATAAAAAAACCCTCCGAATGAAGGGTCGCAAGCAGACGCGCTCCGCCTTCACTCTCATCTTCCGGACCGTAGTCCGCAGGAATTGGCACCGTCCTCCGAATGGGGAGTGGTTGCCGTGGCATCATCGGGCCTGTCCCTCAGCCGCCTCTAGATGAAAGAGGGGTCTTATTCAGTTGCCCGCGGCGGCGGGGGCCGCCCCGGTGTTGCCTATGATGGTAGCACCCGTCAGGAGGGCTGTCAAGCGGGAATTTTCTCGCCCTCTCCGACCCGCCGCGGGGGCTCTCACGCCCGCCGCCGGGGCTCTCAGTTGAACTTCTGAGAGATCTTGGCTATACTAGTATTCGCGCCCAAGGGGGTTTGCGCAGGTGGAAGGAGACAGGAGGCGTCACCGCATGGTTGACCAAGGCGAAGTCAGGAAGGCCCTGAGCAAGGTCATGGACCCGGAACTCGGCCGCAGCCTGGAAGAGCTGGGCATGATCAAGGAAGTCAAGGTCGACGGGGGCAAGGTCGAAGTGACCGTCGCCCTGACCACCCCGTCCTGCCCGCTGAGGGGCGGCATCGAGGCCGACGTCAAGCAGGCCGTGGCCGCCGTGCCCGGGGTGGAGGACGTTCAGGTCCGCATGGGCCAGCTGTCGCCGGAGGAGCTGGCCAAGATCAGCGGTGGCCCCGGCGCCGAGGGAGGGCCGACCCAAGCCCAGCAACTCAGTCACATCGGCGTGGTGGTCGCCGTGATGAGCGGCAAGGGCGGCGTGGGGAAGTCCATGGTCACTTCGATGCTGGCCGTTTCCCTGGCCCGCGAGGGGAAGAAGGTCGGCATCCTCGACGCCGACATCACCGGCCCGAGCATCCCGCGGATGTTCGGCCTCAAAGGCCAGGCCGACGCGAGTGAGTTCGGGATCATCCCGGTGGCCACCCCCGACCTGGGCATCCAAGTCATGTCCATCAACCTGCTCCTCGGCCAGGAGGACCTGCCCGTCATCTGGCGCGGGCCGCTCATCTCCGGGGCCATCCGCCAGTTCTGGACCGACGTCGTCTGGGGCGACCTCGATGTCCTCCTGGTCGACCTGCCCCCCGGCACGTCCGACGCGCCCCTCACCGTGATGCAGGCCCTGCCCCTGTCCGGGGCGGTGGTCGTCTCCACCCCCCAGGACCTGGCCGGGATGGTCGTCCGCAAGGCCGTCAAGATGGCCAACCAGCTGGGCATCCCCATCCTGGGCGTGGTCGAGAATATGAGCTACTTCGCCTGCCCGGAATCGGGCAAGCGCCATGAGGTCTTCGGGCCAAGCCGCGGAGAAGAGTTGGCCCGGGCGGCCGACGCCCCGCTCCTCGCCCGCCTGCCCATCGATCCACAGCTGGCCCGGCTCTCCGACGCCGGCCGGATCGAGGACTACCGCTCGGACGACTTCGTCGCCATGGCCAGGACCATGCTCGAGGGGATCAAGAAGGGCGCCGGGGTCTGACCCCGCGCCCTCACCCGCGCCAGACCAAGAGCCACGAACCCAGCACGATCAGGGCCGCCGCCCCCAGGCGGCCCTTCACCTTCTCCCCGAACATGACCGCCCCGAGGAAGGCCGTGACGAACAGGGACAGGCTCGAGACGGGCTCGGCCACCGACAGCGGCAGGCCGACGATGGCATACAGTAGGAGCAGATAGGAGTAAGCGTTGACGATGCCGGCCAGGAAGGCCGTGACCGGCCGATCGAGCAGGAGTTCCCAGGCCTTGCGCAGCCGCCCCTGGAGGGCCAGGAGGATCCCCAGGCAGACGGTGATGGTCGAGTAGATGACCAGCGAGTAGGTGACCGGGTTGATCACCCCGAGGCCGCCCTTGTCGATGACCCGGGTCACCGCCAGCAAGGCGGCGTAGCCGATCATCGCCAGGGCCGGCGGGTAGCGGACCAAGGCGATAAATCCGCCAGCCGGGTGACGACTGACCGGGCGCCTGGCCGACGCCCGGGGTCCTCCCGGGGCCCGCAGCATCGATGCCCCCAGGATGATGGCCACCGTGCCGGCCAGCTTCAACAGACTAAAGGGCTCGCCGTAGATGAGGGCGGCCAGCACCAGGAGGAAGAGGCTGTTCAGGTTGGCCAATGGGCTGACCAGCGAGACCTCGCCGGTCGACAGGGAGTTGACATAAAGCACAAAGGCGAAGCTGTAGATGACCCCGCTGGGCAGGGCGAAGCGGAGGAAATCCGCCCGCGGCGGGCCGTAGATGGCGGCCACCGGCAACAAATAGAGCGCGGCCAGACCGAAGAAGACGAAGGTCGTCTCCACGCTGCCGCGCCCCTCGCCGAGACGCTTGACGAAGACCCGTTCTAATCCCAGAAGGACGATCCGACCGACCAGGGCCAAGTAGGAGAGGGTCACGGGCCACCTCGGAGAACCGCCCAGCGCCTAGGGGGAAGTCGCGGCGACCATCGCCACACCGCCAGAATCCGTTGGTGAGCCGATCGCCCAGTGAGCCGTCACGTCCAGGGTTCGCCGACACCTTGTAACCTTCCTGCTCGCCGGCTCACCCGCCCAGTCCCAGGAGCCACCGCCAGAACCCAACGATGGCCGCCGCGACCCGGGACAGTAGAAGCTCTATTCCGGTCCACAATCCCCTAGACCCGGCCCGTGACCCATTTATCGGTCCGAGCCGGCACCCGGTTGGTCCGTCCTGGGCGGCCCCGTTCCGATGACGACCACCCGCGGGCTGGCCCGGTAGGTGCTGATCCCCATATCGCGCCGCTCAGCCGCGGGCGGCGAGCCGATGACCAGCCAGCTGTGGACCTTGACCCCGTCCTGCCCCGGAGCCAATTCCCCGATCTCGCCCCTGGGCAGCTCCGGGTCGTCCTTGGACTCGGTCCACTTGGGGTAGGTCTCGAGGACCTGGTGCTCCCAGCGCACCGGCAGGCCCTTCTGGCGGCCGTAGATTGATACCGTCAGGACCTTGTTGGCGCCCACGGCATAGATCATCACCGGCGAGGACAGGTTATTGCGGAATTTGAAGTCCAGGGCTCCGTCGGAGACCGTCGCGTCCTGCCCGGCCTGCAGGTAGGGGACGGTCAGGCCGTGCTTGTGGCGCTCGACGACCTCGAGGTTGGCCATGACCACGGCGTTGTAAAGAGTCGTGGCCACCTGACAGACCCCGCCGCCGACGGAGGGGACGATGCGTTGACCGACGAACATCCTACCGAGGCCGTATCCGTTGGCCTGGCTGTATGGCCCGACGGCGGCGTTGTAGGAGAAGGTCTCGCCGGGCTTGACGACCACGCCCGACAGGTACGACGCGGCCAGGGCGATGTTGACCTCCTGAGACGGGATGGCGTGGCCATATCCCGTCGTGCAGGTTCCGACCATCACCGGCAGGTTCAGCTCGACCGTCCGGCGGCCGAGGTCGGTCAGGCTGAGGACGGGACTCGGGTTGGCCCGGGTCGGCGGCCCGGCGGCCAGGAGCGACGGCTCGGCCGCGGCCACCGCCGCCTCCTGGAGGTCCTCGGTGGTCAGGTCGAGTCGCGAGTAGACCTGGAGCTTGAAGGACTCCCACGACGACTGGTCGGTGCCGGCCGTCCCCGCGGCCAGGGGCACGGGGTGCAGCGACGAGAACAAGAGGAAGAAGACATACGGTAGGACGGCAGCCTTCATTCGGTAGCCTCGCTTTCGGTATCCATCAGCAGTCGATGCTTAGGGTGGCCTCGCCCATCCGGGGATATTCCGCCTGACGGGGGTGGATCATGACCGCCGATCACGAGCTGGGACAAGTCATTGCCGAGGAGATCGCCGCGAACGGGCCGATGACCTTCGCCCGTTACATGGAACTCTGCCTGTACCACCCGGCCCTGGGGTACTATCGCCGCCCAGACTTGAACATCGGCAAGGCCGGCGACTTCTACACCAGCCCCCAGGTGGGGGCGATCTTCGGCCGGACCCTGGCCCGCCAGGCGGAGGACGTCTGGTCGGCGGCCGGGAAGCCGGGCCAGTTCTGGGTGGTCGAGTACGGCGCCGGCACCGGGGCCCTGGCGGCGGATCTCATCGAAGCCCTGGCCGGGTCGCCGGCCGGTCCGGCCTTGCGCTACCTGATCATCGAGACCAGCGAGCGCCTCCGCGAAGTCCAGGCGGCGACCATCGCCGGGGTGCGGGGCGGGGGGGGCGATCGTCAAGGTCGGGGGGGCGAGTCCCTTCATCGCATCCCCGTTACCTGGGCCCCCGACCTCGGCCCCGTCGAGCGAGCCCCGGCCTGCGTGATCGCCAACGAACTGGTCGACGCCTTTCCCGTCCACGTGGTCCGGGGGAAGGGGCGCGGCGGCCGCGGCGGCCGTGACGCCCGTGGCACCCCTGGTGACTTGGAGGAGCTTTATGTAACCGACGGAAAGGATGGGCTGACCTTCCAATCCGGCCCTCCGTCCCGGCCCGAGCTGGCCTCCTACTTCAAGTGGCTCGGAGTCCGGCTGGCCGACGGTCAGCAGGCCGAGGCCAACCTCCAGGCCCTCGATTGGCTGGAGGAACTGGACGACGGGCTGACCCGGGGGGCGGCCCTCGTCATCGATTACGGCTACCTATCGCCCAGCCTCTACGATCCGGACTTCCGCTTCGACGGCACGGTGATGACCTACCACCGGCACCGGGCCGATCCCGACCCGTTCCAGTCACCCGGTGACCGGGACATCACCGCCCACGTCAACTTCTCGGCCCTCGGCAAACGGGCCAACGAATTGGGCTGGACGGTCGCCGGTTACGCCGACCAGCTGCACTTCCTGGTCAACCTGGGAATCCTCGATGCCATCTCCGCCGACCCGGGGGGCGGCCCCTCGCCGGAGGCCCGAGCGGCCAAGCAGCTGATCATGCCGGGCGGGATGGGCGAGCGATTCAAGGTCCTGGCCCTCTGCAAAGGCCTGGGCAATCCCAGTCTCAAAGGTTTTGGGGGGATCCTGCCCGGGCGGGCCGAGTAGGGGCTGAACCGCCTCCGGAATAGCCTAAAGAGAAAGGGCCTAATTCCCGATTTCCTGGAGGAGAATACTAGTTCGGGTGGAATGCTCAGAATTGAGAACGAAACCAGGGGGTGAGCAGAGCGTGACTGGCTTGGAACAGCTCAAGGAGACGCTGGTTCGCACCGTGACCGCCGATGACCTGATAAAGGCTCTGCTATGTGAAGTCGGCGCCGAGACTATCTCGAAAGACCCCGAGCGAATCCACGAGGCGTTCTACATGCTTCGGCAGGACTACCCAAAGTTGCTGTCGGACTTCCACTTTGACACCTCAGGTTTGAGCGCGTTTTCCGACTTGCTTGATAGAGTCTTGTTCCGCCTCGAAACCTCATCAGTCCTAGGAACAGTGAACCCGCGTTTCTCCGTCTATGAACTACGAGCTTCCATGAAGGACGAATTGAAGAGAACGGTGCTGCCCAAGTTTTCACCGGATACTCGTAAGGTGTTGCAGGAAGTGAGCCACAAGCTTGAGGAGCTTGTTAAGGACTAGGCTCCTCAAAGGTGGTGTTCATGGTTGACGGTCCTCGCGGATAACGTCAATGCCGTGGTCGAAGACTCACTAAGAAGCCATAGGCCGGAGACCATCAGGGCCCCGAAGGTGATTCACGACACCGTTCTGGGGTCCAACCTTTTTATGCCCCATGAGATAGCCGTCTTGGACTTGCCGCTGGTCCAGCGCCTGAGAAGGATAAACCAGGTCGACTTGGTCCCTCTGGTCTTCCCCTCCGGGAACCACAATCGTTTTGAGCATACGCTTGGCGTCACCGTCATTGCCGACCGGCTAGCTAATGCCCTGGGGCGGCGGCTCAAGGGCAGAGAGCCATCACCAGCGGTAATGGATGACAACTACATTAACCACCTGCGGATGGCGGCCGTGCTGCACGACTGCGGCCACGGTCCGTTTTCGCACATCTCCGAAGATGTCTACCGGGTTTACCCGGCGATCCACGACGAAATCGCATCCAACACGAGGCTCCAAGGAGCCTCGCCGCACGAAGTATTGTCCTTCCTCATTGTGACCAGCCCGGCATTCCGGGACTATTTTCGGGAGCACGTGCAACGGCCATATCATGTCGAATTCGACCTGGACTTGGTGGCCGACATGATCGTCGGTCGAGCGAATACTCCCAAGGTTGCTTATCTGACCGACATCATTAACGGAGCATTCGATGCTGACAAGCTGGACTACATCCAGAGAGACTCTCACTTCACCGGCATTCGGATGGTCCTTGATCTTGAGCGGCTCTTCTACACGGTCGACGTTATTGAGGACAAATCTGGTAGGATTCGGCTGAGCGTTGATATGAGCGGCGTCTCCACCCTTGAACAAATCGTCTTTAGCAAGATGCTCCTGTTCAGCACCGTATATCACCACCACAAAGTCCGGTCGGCCGAGTGCCTTTTCCGGTCCATATTTGAGCGGCTCATGGCCACTGGCGAAGGTGTCCATGGTGTGCGAATAGACGGCCCAGCCTCCTTCCTCCGACTGACGGATACGGATGTGTACGCCCTCTCGGTTGGGAGCGCGGACGTTACCGTGGCCGAACTGGCCAGAGATCTTTGCCTCAGGCGCCTGCCCAAGAGAGCGATGGTCATCTCAAGCAAGACGGTAACTCCCGACACCCTACCCTGCTTGGGAGACCTGATGGCCCTATATGAGAAACCTGACCTCATCGCCCAGGTCAGGGAGTCCATCGCCGACCGCTGCAAACAGGCCGGGCAGGACGTTTCTCGGGCCGACATCTGGGTGGATATCCCGAGCGGACCGAAGTTCAAGGAAGGCAAGGACTGGCCGATCAAGAGCCCAGAGTCGGTTGGTGGATTCGTAAGGTTGCGTGACATGATGCCGGTCGAGGACTGGGTTCGCGCCTTCAGCGAGAACAAATGGCGGGGCTACGTTTTCACCCGGCCGGAATACCGGGAGCCAGTCTTCGAGGCGACCAGAGCCACTCTGAGGGAGCTTTTCTCGATTGAGGTGACCCCCTACTCCAGGGTCCTATGCAAGATGGATGAACCGACCGCGGGAGTTGAAGCCTGAAGGC
Organism: Bacillota bacterium; assembly: GCA_036504675.1. Lineage (NCBI taxonomy): Bacteria > Bacillati > Bacillota > Bacillota bacterium. The sequence continues at coordinate 20,030 of DASXUT010000012.1, forward strand.
CTCACGCCCTTCTGAAGTCACCCATAAAATACCGCCCAGGCCGGTAACCGCCGACGACAAGAGCCCCCGCAACCACACCCGGATTGCGGGGGCTGCATTTGTGCCCTTTTCTCAGCCGTCAAGGCATTGGCATACAATGCCCAACGTCCGGCGTACGGATGGAAGAGACCGTTCGTCTTTGGAGGTGGGCCCATGGCGGCCAGGGGCACCGCGCCCCTCAACCCCCTGAAGGTCGGGCTCTGGCTCGGGCTGCTGCTGCTCATCATCGCCGTCCTCGTCCTTGCCTCGCCGGGTCGGACCGGCAAGAGCACCGTCCAAGCCCTGACCGTAGTCAAGCTCCGGGGCGGAGGCGCGGCTCAATGGCTGAGGGAGACTATCCTCATCGGGCCCGAGCGCCTGAGCTATCGCCGCGCCCTCGGCCGTCTCGAGACTGCCGCCCTGAGCCAACCCCTCCTGGACGCCCGGGGCGGGGCGGGCCTATTGGCCTCGGGTCCCGCGGCCGCCGCCGGCCGCCTGGTGATCGCCGCCAACCTTAGCTTCGCCGCTCCCGGAGCGGTCGACGAGCATCCGCTGGTCAGCCTGGTCCATGAGACCGGCAAGATCCCTTACGTCGGCGTAGGGTTCGCCGGGCGTGACTCCCTCCAGGCCGGTCTTAACCAGGCCGGCGTGGCCGTCGTCATGCTGGTCACGAACACCCCCTCGTCCGCCGATAGGGCCGTCGCCCCGCCGGTCACGTCGATGGCCGCCATCCTGTCCACCGCCCGGGACGTCGACGACGCCCTGGGGGCCTTGCACGAGTCTCCCCCGAGCTTCGACGCCCAGTTCATCCTGGCCGACCCGTCATCCCCCGGGGTCGTCGCCGAGTGCGTCGGCGGGGAGGTGCGGGCCCGGTCACCCGTCGGCGGCCTGGCCCTCGTCCCGGCTCCGACCACGCCGACATCGAGCGCCCAGCCCCCGCTCCCCGGCGCCTTCACCTCGGCCGCCCTCTCCCGGCACCAACGCCTGACCGAGCTGACCACGGCCGCTTACGGCTATCTCGCTCCCGAGTCGGCCGCCGAGATCCTCCGCGACCGCTTCGATACCGCGGGTCGCCGCTTCGACCCTGGCGGCGATGTCCTGGCCTCGGAGACCACGGCCATCTCAGTGATCATCGACCCGGCCGGCAAGACCCTCTGGGTGGCCGCCGGCCAGATGCCGGCCTCGCTCGGACCATTCACCGCCTTCAGCCCTGGGGGAACCATGCCGAGCCGCTCCCTGGCCGGGGCGACCCCGCCCTCGCCGACCTTTGTCCGGGGCCGTCAGGCCTTCGAGGCGGACCGGCGGGCCCTCGACGACCTCCTCCATGGCCGGTACGCCCGGGCCGCCGAACGCCTCGAAGAAGCCCTCACCCTGGCGGAGACGGCGCCGAAGCCGAAGCCCGGGGTCAACGACCCGGAGGCCATGGGCCCGCCCGGGATGGGCCGCCTGTACCTGCGCCTCGGCGACGCCTACCGGCTGGCCTCGGACCGCCAACGGTCAAAGGCCGTCGAGGCCTACACGAAGGCCCTGGCCACCCAGGTAAGCCGGGACGACCGGGCCTACGGGCAGATGGTCCTGGCGACCTTGTTCGAGCGGGACGGTCAGGTCAAGGAGGCGATCGGCCACTACCGGGCGGCCCTGGCCGAAAAGAGCGGGCTGTGGGTGGTCGAAGAGCCGGCCCGCCTCGGCCTGGCCCGTCTGGGCCAGTGACCGAGCCCCGGCGAAGGCCACCGGCCCGCGGCCCCCAGTCCTCAGTGGCTTGGCAGGAAATCGTCAGGCCGGCGACGAAAGCTACGCCCTGCCGATTCGCGGCAACCGTTGGCATCCGTGGCCCGCTGGGGGGTGTCCGCCCTGCGTCGCGACCTCCTTGGTCTGTTGACCTGCCCGTCCTGCCACGGCGACCTCGAAGTCGAGGAGACCGCGGGCAACTACCTGCGGGTGACCACGGGGGTCATCCGCTGCCCGGGGTGTGGCCGCGAATACCCGGTCCTCGAGGGCATCCCTGATTTCCGCGGCGGCGGCCCCCTCGAACCGTTCCAGGAACCCGAGTGGGCGACCACCGCTCTCAGCCAGGACGGCCGCGATCGCGTCTACGACGCCTACTGGATCGCTCTGCCCGAAGAGGTCCGCCGGCACGGACCGCGGATGATCCGCGACCTGGCCAAACTGGCCGTCCCCAAGGGCGGCGGGGCCATTCTGGACGTCGCCACCGGCGCCGGGACGCTCATCGAGGAAGTCCTCAAGCACGTCGATCGGGCGACCCTCGTCGTCGGGACCGATTACAGCCTCTCGGTCACCAGGTCGACCCGCGCCCACCTGCTCCGGCTCGGGCGCTACGACCAGGTGTCATTGGTAGTCTGCGACGTCCGCCGGCTCCCCTTCAAGGATGATGTCTTCTCCTCGGCCTGCTCCTTCGCCGGTTACCAGAACATCCAGCAGCGGCCCGAACTGGCCGTGGCCGAGACTTTCCGAACGATGAAAAACGGCGCTCCAGTCGCCTTCGGGGCGACGGTCATCCGGGAGAATTCCCGGACGGCCGCCCACCTGTCAAGGCAAGGACTGGAGCGCTTTTACGTCACCAAGCTGATCCGCGAGACCTTCGCCGGGGCCGGCTTCGACCAGATCCACTTCAAGACCTATCTCTCCGGCACCTGGCCGGGCAACCCCTACGACCCGCTGCCCCTCTCAGGTGACTGGTACGGTCACGGGATCATCACCGCCCAGAAGCCGAAGCCTGAACCGGAGGCCCAAGCGAAGCGGCCGGCCCGGACGGTCAGACCGCGGGCGGTCCGGCCACGGCCGGTGGTTCGACTGGTGCGGCGTCGGAATAAGCCGTCTCGCTAGCCGATAGGGGCCGTAAGGCCGTCCGCTTGGCGTCCTCGAGCCCCGAGAAGACGGCCTTCTTTCCATAGAGCCACTTGAGCATGCTAGGCACCTCGGCCCGGATGGTCTTGGTGTCTATGTTCTTGCCATCGGCCATCAGCCGCCGGATCTGCTCGGCCACGATCGACCGGATCTCCTCGGGGGACGAGCCCCAACGGATCCTCGTTGATGGTGCCGTCGGAGCTTCCGCTCCGCCGCCCAGGGCGGACCGCCGAGCGTCATTGGCCCGGACCCGCCGCTGCTTGCCTCCGATCAGCCCGTGCGCGGCGAGGGTCGCCTCGAGTTCTTCCAGACGGTCAAGGGCCCGGCAGACCTCCGTGGCCAACGGCTCGATGGCCAGCTTGACCACCTCGGCCACGGCGTCGATGGTCCGTTCGGTAGCCATCCGATAAGTCTTGTATTCTTCATCCATCTTGCTCAGGAGGACCTGCTTGAGGGTGGGTGCCTGACTCAGCTTGGTGATCAGGTCGGTGATGTTGAAAGAGTCCAGATCGCGGGCCTGGCGGTATTCCCGGCCGGCGAAGTCGGCCGGCATCAGCATCTTGCCGACCAGTCCCCTTTTTCCCTTCTTCTTCCGAGCGCCCCGCGCGCTGACCCGCTTCTCCCGCACTTCCTGCTCAAAGATTCGTTTGATGTCTTCGTCCAATTTCGATTTCCTCCGATTCAGTTTTGTGTAGTTTAATGTACCAATTTGTACGCGGAAAAATACCGCTTGAGCGGGGGCTTGGCCGAAATATTTCCGGGAACGGGGCGATCGGTTGGCGCCCGTCGGGCCCAGACCGTCTTCTATTGAATCGTTCTCCCGAGAGGAGTATGATGAGCCGGGCCGTCCGGCGGGAAAAATAGCTGGTGCCCGGCCAGGATTAGCTGGCTACCGGCCGGAAAATCGAGAGCCAACCCGACAATCGAGAGCCAACCCGATGGGAGGGACGGTCGTGAGGACTCTGCGGGCCAAGATCATGGGCGGCTATGTCCTGATCACCGTCCTTGCTCTCTTGGTGGGGACCCTGTCGGCCCTCAACTACGTCCGGTTCACCCGCGACCTCGACGCCATCATGGTCCGCAACTACCGCAGCGTCATCGCCGCCGGCAACCTGGTCGCCTCGCTGGAGCGACAGGACAGCGCCGCCCTCCTGATGCTCATGGGGGACCAGGAATCGAGGTCCCTCTTCGAACAGGCCAAGGTCGAGTTCATGGAGTGGCTGGCCCGAGCCCAGGACAACGTGACCGAGCCCGGTGAGGGTGAGGCCGTCGCCTCCATCCGTGCCGGTTTCGTCAACTACACCAGATCCATCGGCCAGCTCGAGCAGACCGTGGGGAGCGGTGGGATGACCGGGGGGACGGCCGTGGCGACTTACCGCCGGGAGGTCCTCCCCCACTTCAACGCCACCCGCCAGGCCTGTCAGGAACTGCTCCGGATCAACGACGAGGCGATGCGGGCGAAGCAGGCCAGGACGGCCGCTGCCTCGGGCCGGGCGGTCTGGTCGACCATCGGAGTGGCCGCGTCGGCCCTTCTCCTCGCCGTCGTCCTCGGCTCGACTCTCTCCAGCCTGATCGCCCAGCCCATCCGCCGACTGGCCGAGTTCGCCAGGCGCGTCGGTGAGGGTCACCTGGATGAATCATTGGTCATCAAGAGCGATGACGAGGTCGGGGTCCTCTCCACGGAGTTCGGCCGGATGCTCGAGCACCTCAGGGAACTGCGGGCCTCCGACGTGGCTCAGCTCACGGCGACCAGGTTGAAACTGGGGGCGGTCATCGAATCCATCAGCGACGGCCTCGTGGTGATGGACACCGACTCCCGGATCGAGTCGGCCAACCGGGTGGCCAACCGGGTCTTTGGATGGCATGAGGGCGAGGTCGCGGGCCTGCCTTTCGCCGAGGCGGTCGAGGACCCCCGTCTGAAGGACCTGATCACCCGGGCCACGGCTGGCTCGGCCGACCGCGCCCCCCTGGCCGTGGAAGCCACGGACAACGGCAAGAAGCGATACTACCACGCGGAAGCGACGATCATCCGGCATCAGGGCAAGTCCCTCGGGATCGTCCTCCTGATGAGGGACGTCACCGCCGTCGAGGAAGAGGACCGGGCCAGGTCGCGGTTCATGTCGGCCATCTCGCACGAACTTCGGACGCCGCTGGCCTCCCTTGTGATGGGGACCGGCCTCCTGGCCGAGAGCAGGACCCTCAAGGACAGCCCGCGGGACGTCGAGTTGGTCGAGATCATCCAGGAGGACAGCCGCCGCCTCGACCGGCTGGTCGATGAGCTGTTCGCCCTGACCAGGCTGCAGATGGGGCAGGTCCCCCTGCGCTTCGCCGAAGAGGACGTCGCCGCCATGGTCGACCTGGCCACGAAGCCGTTCCTCCCGCAGGCCGAGACGGCCGGGGTCGAACTGGTCCGGGATGTCCCCGACGGGTTCCCGCCGGTCAGGGCCGACCGCGACAAGGTGGCCTGGGTCCTGTCGAACCTCCTCGGGAACGCCCTCCGCTACGCCCCGGCCGGCGGCCGGGTGAGGATCTCGGCCGAGCTCCACGGGAGCATGGCCTATCTGACCGTCGAGGACGACGGCCCGGGCATCCCCAAGGAAAGCCAGGAGGCCATCTTCGAGCCCTTCGTCCAGCTTGACCCGGCCAAGAAAGGCGGGGCGGGCCTGGGCCTGCCGGTGTCGAGGGACATCGTCCGCGCCCATGGGGGCCGGATCTGGGTCGACAGCGAGGTCGGTCGGGGGAGCAAGTTCACCTTCAGTCTACCCGTGACGAAAACCATTCCCGGAGGTGATTCCATTGGTGAGGGTGTTAATCGTTGACGATGAGAAGAACATCCGGGTGACTCTCCAGCAGTGCCTGGTTGAAGCGGGCTACGAAACGGACGTCGCCGTGGGCGGGGAGCACGCCCTCGAGAAGGCCGAGCACCAGACCTATGACCTGATCCTGCTGGACATCAAGCTGCCCGACCTGGACGGCCTGGAGGTCCTTCGCCGGATCAAGCGGCGCGCTCCCGAGCAGGACGTGGTGATGATCACCGCCTACGGGTCGGTCGAGACCGCCGTCCAGGCGATGAAGGTCGGAGCCATCGACTATCTGCAGAAACCATTCACCCCGGAGGAGATCAGGAACGTCGTCTCGAGCGTCCTCGGCCGCCGGACCATCACCGCCGAGGATGCCGACCAGTCCTTCCGGGCCTCGATTGAACTGGCCAAGGCCTGCATCACCCGGCACCGCCTGGACCAGGCCGTGCCCCACCTGCGCCGGGCCATGGCCCTGGACCCCGAGAGCCCCGAACCCTTCAACCTCCTCGGGATGGTCCAAGAACTCGAAGGCGAGGTCGTCGAGGCCCTCAAGATGTACCGGGCGGCCCTGGCCGTCGACCCCACTTACCAACCGGCCCAGGACAACCTGAGCCGGGCGACCAATTTGAACTACGTCCCGCCGGAAACATCGCCGTGTACGTGATCATCGCCGGTTGCGGCCGGCTGGGCTCCGAGTTGGCCAGGAACATGTCCGAAGAGGGCCACGACGTGGTCGTCATCGACCGCGCCCGGGAGGCCTTCGAGCGGCTCGGGTCGGCCTTCGACGGGATCACCATCGAGGGCACGGCCATCGACGAGGATGTCCTGCGGCAGGCCGGGGTCGACCGGGCCGACGCCCTGGCCGCCGTGGCCGGGAGTGATGAGGTCAACCTGATGGTCGGGCAGGTCGCCCGTCGCCACTTCAACCTCAGACGGGTCGTCGTCAGGGTCAACAACCCGCACCTCGAGAGCGCCTATCGCAAGTTCGGCCTGCTCACTCTGAGACCCGACAAGTCCGCCGTGGCCCAGGTCCGCGGCTTGCTGTCCAGCCAAGGCCTGACCACCCTGCTGACCCTGGGCACCGGCGAGGCGCTGCTGTCCCAGGTGGCCCTCCGGGCCGACCTGGCCGGGCAGTCCCTGGACCGCCTGGCCATCCCGGGCAAGTGCCAGCCAGCCGGAATTCTACGGGGGGGTCGCGTCCTTCTGCCCGAGCCCGACCTCCGGGTCGAGCCGGGTGACGCCCTCATCTGCGTCGTCCGTCTGGATGCGTTGGCGGCCGTCACCGCCTGGGCCGACGTCACTCGCGATCCCGGGGAGATGTGAACATGCGCGTCGTCGTCGTCGGGGGCGGCAAGGTCGGTTACTACCTCGTCCGGACCCTCCTCGACCAGAAACATCAGGTCAGCGTGATCGAGAAGGACCCCGACCGAGCCGCTTTCCTGGCCGGAAAGCTGCCGGCCCTGGTCATCGCCGGGGACGGCACCAACCTGGCCCATCTGGCCGACGCGGGGGCGGACCGGGCCGACGTCCTGGCGGCGGTGACCGGCCTCGACGAGGTCAACCTGGTGGCTTGCCAGGTCGGCCGGACCGAGTTCAACGTGCCCCGGACGGTGGCCAGGGTCAATAATCCGCTCAACCGGGCGATTCTCAAGCAACTGGGGGTCGACACGGTCGTCTCCAGCACAGCCATCATCGCCCACGTCATCGAACAGGAGACCAACCTGGAGAGCTTGAGGGAGCTGTTCACCCTCGAGCAGGGAAGGCTGGCCCTGGTCGAGGAGGTCATCGCCGGTGACAGCCCGGCCGCCGGCCGGTCCGTCCGCGACCTGGCCCCGGGTCTGCCCGAGGATTCGGTGCTGATGGCCATCGTCAGGGGCGACCGCCTGGTCTTCCCGCGCGGCGAGACCGTCCTGGCCGCGGGCGACAAGGTCCTGGCCCTGACCACGACGGACAATGAGGATGGCTTGATGGCGGCCCTCGGGGGTCGCCGCCGGACAGCCCGCGTGGCCGGTCGGCCGGCCAAGCCAGGCGGTGACGGGCGATGAGCGAAGCGCGCCGAGATGACCCTCCCGGACCGCGCCGCGACGGCCCCCCCCGCGCGGGCTGGGGCCATTACGCCCTGGCCGGGGTGACGGCCGAGGTCTTGGCCGTCGGGCTCTTCCTCCTCGCCCTCTTCGGAGTCTGTGTGCTGGCGGCCCTTCGATGACCGCCGCGCGGAGCAATCCATGGTGGCTCGACCTGGCCCCGGTGGGCTTCTACACTGGGTGGGTCCTCTGGGGGATGGCCGCCCTGATGGGTGCCCCCGTCCTCGTCGCGCTGGCCTCCGGCGAGTGGACGGTGGTCCCGGACTTCCTCATCGGAGCCGGGGCCTCGCTGCTCCTTGGGTCGGGTCTGGTGATCCTCTTCAGGCGGGCCGACCGCCGCCTGACCTGGTCCCGAGGGATGCTGGCGGTGGCCGTGTCATGGCTGGTGGCGATGCTCGTCAGCGCCATCCCGAGCTGGTTGAGCGGCCACTATGGCTCCTATCTGGACGCCTCCTTCGATGTGATGAGCGGGTTCACCACCACCGGGCTGGCCCTGATCAAGGACCTCGACCACGTCTCGGACGGGCTCAACACCTGGCGCCACCTCCTGTCCTACCTGGGCGGGCAAGGGATGATCGTCCTCACCCTGACCTTCCTCCTCAGCGGGCTTCCCGGGGCCTACAAGCTGTACGTGGGGGAAGGCAAGGACGAGCGGCTCTTCCCGAGCGCCGTCCGGACGGCCCGGGCCATCTGGGTGATCAGCCTGGTCTATCTCGGGGTGGGAACGATCGTCCTCGGGGTACTGGCCTGGCTGGCCGGACTCCCGCCCTACCGGGCCTTCCTCCACGGGATGTGGGTTTTTATGGCCGCCTTCAGCACCGGCGGGTTCGCTCCCAACAGCCAGAACATGATCTTCTATCACAGCTTCGTCTTCGAGATCGGGACGATGGTCTTCTTCGTCATCGGCTCCCTGAACTTCGGCCTTCACTACGCGGTCTGGGCCGGCCGGTGGCGGGAGCTGTACCGCAACCTCGAGGCCCAGGTCTTCGTGGGCGTCTCGCTGATCGGCACGGTCCTGGCCGTGGCCGCCCTGGCCGGGGGCCGGCCCTACAGCGGCTCGGTCGACCTCTTCCGGAGGGGGGTCTATCAGGTCATCTCGGCCCAGACCACGACCGGGTTCATGACCGTCTACCCAGGGCAGTTCGGCGGTCAATGGGGAGGCCTGGCCATCCTCGTCCTGACCGTGGCCATGCTCATCGGTGGGTCGGCCAGTTCGACGGCGGGCGGGTTCAAGGGCCTGCGGGTCGGCCTGGCCGTGAAGACCCTGACCCACGAGATCAGGCGGCTGCTCGCCCCGGAATCGGCCCTGACCGTCACCAAGTTTCACTTCTTCCGCGACTTCACCCTCGAGGAGCGGCAGGTCCGAAGCGCCTTCCTGATCATGGGCCTCTACGTCCTCACCTTCACCACCCTGGCCCTGGCCACGGCCGCCGCCGGTTACCCGGTCAAGGAAGCCGTCTTTGAGGCCGCCTCAGCCACCGGCAACGTCGGCCTGACCATCGGGGTCGCCACCCCCCTGATGCCCTCGCCGCTCAAAGCGCTCTTCATCGTGGTCATGTGGGCGGGCCGGCTCGAGTTCATGGCCGTTCTCGTCCTCGTCGGATACCTCCTCAGGGGCAGGCGAATGAGATGATGACCTTCAGCCGGCGACGCCTCTTGACCCTGGCCGTCCTGGCCCTCTTCGCGGCGGTGGCCATCGGGCCGCGGGCCGCCTGGGCCGCGACCGCGGTCCTCCCCGGGGTACTCCTGTCGGCCCCGCCGGACTACGATGGCCGGGAGGTCACCTTCGAGGCCGAGGTCCTCGATCCCGTCCTGCCCAGGGGTGACTACTCTTGGGTCAACGTTCTCGATGAGAACGGCGTGGCCATCGGTCTGTGGATGCCGTCCGACCTGGCTCGGCGGATCACGACCACCGGGCGCTACGGACGGATGGGCGATACCGTCGCGGTGTCCGGGACCTTCCGCGCCGCCTGCGGTCAGCATGACGGGGAGGCCGACGTCCACGTCCAGTCCCTGGAGGTCATCGCCCGCGGCCACGCGACGGAGCCGCCGGCGGCCGCCCACCGCTGGCCCATCGCCCTGGGGCTGGTCGGC